>CAIVBX010000350.1 GCA_903904275.1 uncultured Pseudomonadota bacterium | reverse complement strand
CCAAACCATCGTAAAACAGTATTAGATAAGATTGTTATTATCCATTTTGGTGCAAAATTTAACGTATTTACTGAAATTGCAAGTAATGCGGATATTGTAATATAGGAAAAAAGAGAGGTTGTTAATGTTGCTGATGGAGCTAATGATAATGCTCCCATTAAAGTTATCACAGGAACAATGCTTGGTATTTTTATAGGAAATTTATTTAACCAAAGAAATATTGAACACGACAATAATAACGGAAATGCGGCGACTTCAGTTCTCGAAAAAGCCAATGATTGATAAATAGCAGGCGGGTTGTATTGGTAAAAAATGAAAAATATCACACACAATATAGAACAAATTGTCAGCGTAATTCTAGCCATCAATTCACTAAACCGAATAGCTAATAAACTAACCAGAGACAAAATAATATAACAATGTTCTTCCACATTAAGCGACCAAAGATGTCCAATGGGAATATATGACTTGAAAATAGAACTATCAGGAAAATACGTTCTCAGAAAAAATACGGTTGAAAAAAACTCATCCTGATGAAATTCATTTAAGAACAACCAGCCACCTAAAAAAACGACAAAAACGTAAAGCAAAAATGCGGGTAATATCCGAGCAAAGCGGCGGCGATAAAACATGGATAGTGGTACTTTTTTAATGAAAAGAATTCGACTCATCAAAAAACCAGAAAGAACAAAAAAAACACTCACACCAAATCGTCCTAACTCGTAAGTTGCACCTAAATTAGTAAAGTGTCCAAGCAATACCATGATAATGGCGATGCCTCTCCAGCCGTCAAGATACGGAAGATAAGTGAGTTCTTTTTGACTTTCTGATTTTACTTTTTTCATTCGTTATCGTCCCATTCTATAACGCGTAATTTCCAATTTTAATAAAATAAATTGGTATAAATTACGACCGCTCTAGCACTTCTATAATGTTCTTCACATGAGCCGTCATAGAATAATTATCGTCAAAATTTATCTTTGCATTCATCGATAATTTATCTGCAAATTCTGGTTCTACCCATATTTTTTTTACCGCATCTACCATCTCTTTTATGCTGTCTTTTTCAACTAATACAGCATTTTTTTCATGTTCAACGTAATGATGTATTGTGTTAGTTTTGGTGATAATGACGGGTTTGCTTAACGCCATTGCCTGTAAAAGCACCATTTGTCCTGCGGATATATCTCCAACTGATAATGGAATGACCACTAATTTAGCATTGGCTAATTCTTGAAGATAATCTCCGTCATAACAATTTCTAAACACTTGAATGTTTGGAGGTAATTGACGTTGTTCACTTATGGCAGAAACAGAATCACAAATAACATGCAGTGGATAACCTAATTCGGTGAAACATTTTATGAGTAAATCATAGTCACGCCCCGAACGACCTGCACTTAAAGCATAAGGCACAGACGTTTCTGCATTTACATTTTGCGGTGGTTTTGAAACATTCATGCCATAAGGAATATATACAAATCGCGTATTTTTTAGATCAAAAGCGATTTCATTTTTTTCCACTTCTTGTACCGAATGACAAACGACACGATCAACGAATCCTAATATCTTCTTGAAATAGATATGTTTTAATTTTGCCTTCCATGATTTTAGGGGCTTTGTATAAATAAAGCCCATCAACATTATTTTAGGCTTATTACCACCGAGAATTTTTGTCATTAGCGTAAAAGCAGCAACTTCAAAATGTGATCCTAGAACAACCCAATCGGCTTTAGGTGTTGCTCTTAAAGATTTAAATGCTGTTCTAAAAGCATAAAGAAGTATTCGAGGCCAACCAACAAAATAAAGCCATGCCCGATGTTTATATCGCAATCGAACATATTCCGAAAAAATAGCAAAGCTAACGCCTTGTTTTTTAAGTTCTTGCGCTAATACTGAATCACTTGCATCTTTAGTGTAGGTTACAAAAAAATGAATGTTCATAATTATTTGTTGCCGCGTCCAATTCCATAATAAGTAATGCCCAATTTTTTCAATGATTCGGGTTGGTACAAATTTCGACCATCGAAAATCACAGTGTCTTTCAACGTCGCTTTGATATGCTCAAAATCAGGACTCCAGAAATTTTTCCATTCTGTGACGATAATTAACGCATCGGCATTTTGCAACGCATCTTCAGCCGTTTGTACTAAATTTAATCCTGATTTATTGCCATAAATACGTTTTGCTTCTTCTAATGCTTCAGGGTCAAACGCTTGAATTGTTGCACCTGCGGCAATTAACGCTTCCAGCACAACGCGACTTGGTGCTTCACGCATATCGTCAGTTTTTGGTTTAAATGCTAATCCCCATAACGCAAATACTTTGCCTTTTACATCGCCGTTGTAATGTTTCAACACCTTATTAACGACAACTTGTTTTTGACGGTCATTCACATTTTCAACTGCGCTGAGTAATTCGGCGTTATAACCAACTTGTTTTGCTGTGCGTTCTAAGGCTTTCACGTCTTTTGGGAAGCATGAACCACCGTAACCACAACCAGGATAGATAAAGGAATAACCAATTCGTGTATCTGAACCGATGCCATTTCTGACTTGCTCAATATCTGCCCCCAAAAGTTCCGCTAAATTCGCCAATTCATTCATGAAACTGATTTTGGTTGCAAGCATTGCATTTGCTGCATATTTTGTTAATTCTGCCGAACGAATCCCCATCACAATAACCCGTTCATGGCTGCGATTAAATGGCGCGTAAAGCGCTTTTAATAATTCGGCAGTTCTTGGATTATCTGTGCCGACGATAATGCGGTCTGGTTTCATGAAGTCGTCAATTGCCGCGCCTTCTTTCAAAAATTCAGGATTTGAAACCACATCAAAATCGATGCTTACACCGCGTTCTTGTTGAATTAGACGCATCATATCGGCAACTTTGTCAGCCGTTCCAACAGGAACAGTTGATTTATCAATGACGATTTTGTATTCATTCATGTTTTCAGCAATTGATTTCGCGACGGCTAAAACGTATTGTAAATCTGCTGCTCCATCTTCATCAGGTGGCGTTCCTACGGCGATAAACTGAAAAACACCATGATCAACTGCTTCTTTGATGTTTGTGGTAAATTTCAAACGTCCATTTTTTTGATTTTCTTTAACTAATTCTTCAAGTCCAGGCTCATAAATTGGAATAATACCGTTGTTTAAATTATCAATTTTGACTTTGTCGACATCGATACAAATTACGTCATTGCCCACTTCAGCAAGACAAACACCCGTTACCAAACCAACATAACCTGAACCAAATACTGTTAATTTCATTTTATTTTCCCTTTTTGAATTTATTTTTAATTTGTAACGTTTTAAAAAAATTAAGCAAATAATCCAACTGCATCAATGACTGAGTTGTGTTTCTGAATATCTAAAACTGCCTGAATAAATCCACCATGCTTAACCAATATACAAACCACATCAGCATTTTTAAGCACGTCCTCAAGTGTTACTAAATTGAGATTTTTTAGTGTCAATTTTGTAGGTAATACATCAATGTTTGGTTCCACTGCTAAAACCTGACAACCTAATTGTGTGATTTTTTGAACAATAGCAACAGCGGGACTTTCTCTTAAATCATCAATATCTGGCTTGAATGCTAATCCTAAGCAAGCAACTTTGATGTCAGAAATACTACGATTAGAATCGTGTTTTAGTGCATCGAAAATAGCTGCTTTGACTTTGTCTAATACCCATTCTGGTTTGAAATCATTAACTTCACGGGCTGTACGAATCAAACGGGCTTTATCAGGTGTTTTATCGACAATAAACCATGGGTCAACAGCGATACAATGCCCACCAACACCTGCACCAGGTTGTAATATATTGACACGCGGGTGACGATTTGCCAGGTGAATCAATTCCCAAACATTGATGTCCAGTTCATCACAAATCATTGATAGTTCATTAGCAAAAGCAATATTGACATCACGAAAGCTATTTTCAGTTAATTTGCACATTTCGGCAGTGCGGGCATTCGTCGCAATACAGTTTCCTTGCACAAAAATTTTATAAAGTTCAGTTGCCATTTGAGTCGCTTTATTCGATAAACCGCCAATAATACGATCGTTGTCAACTAATTCTTGAACTACTTTCCCAGGTAATACCCGTTCAGGACAGTAAGCAATTTGAATATCAGCTGTTTCACCAGCTTGACTTGGAAAACTTAAATCTGACCGTGCAGTTGCTAACCATTGTTCGAGTTGTTCTGTTGCGCCAACAGGTGATGTCGATTCTAAAATAACCAAATTTCCTTTGGTTAATACAGGCGCAATCGATTCAGCAGCAGATTGAATATAAATCAAATCAGGTTTGTAGCCTGCTTTAAAAGGTGTTGGCACAGCAATTAAAAAAACATCGGCAGGTTCGGGTGTTAATGCTGCTTTTAAATAACCGTTATTAACAGCTTGATGAACCAAAATATCTAATTCAGGTTCAACAATGTGAATTTTACCTTGATTAATGGTGTCAACAACTGAAGGTACAACATCAATACCGAGTACATGGCATTTTTTAGAGGCAAATAAAGTAGCTGTTGGCAAACCAATGTAGCCTAAACCAATCATGCTAATTTTTTTAAACTGTGTATTTAATGTATTGTTATTCATGTAATTTTTTGTAATTAGTTAGAAGAAAGTACGTCACAGATGCGTCGAGCCGCTAATCCGTCACCGTAAGGGTTATGAGCATGAGACATGATTTTGTAAGCAGCGAAATCATCTAATAATCGGTTGGTTTCATTAACAATTTTTTGTTTATTCGTACCAACAAGAATGACGGTTCCTGCTTCAACCGCTTCAGGTCTTTCTGTTGTATTACGCATAACTAAAACAGGTTTTCCTAACGATGGGGCTTCTTCTTGTACACCGCCCGAATCTGTGATGAGAAGCGAACTTCGATTCATCATATAAACAAATGGCAGATAATCCAATGGTGCAATTAAATGAATGTTAGAAATACCACCTAATATACGATTAACAGGCTCTTGAACGTTAGGATTAAGATGTACTGGATAAACAATTTGTACATCGTTTCGCATCGCAATTTCAGCTAACGCATGACAGATATTTTCAAAACCTTCGCCAAAGTTTTCACGACGATGCCCTGTGACTAAAACCAAACGTTGGTTTGCATCTATGAAATCAAATTGTTTATCAAATTTTGCATGTAATGTTGCATCTTCATTTAAGTGATTTACAACTTGTAACAAAGCGTCAATAACGGTATTTCCAGTAACATAAATTTGTTTTTCAGAAACGCCTTCAAGCAACAAATTTGTTTGCGCTCCAGTGGTTGGTGCAAAATGAAAATTAGCAATTCGTCCTGTTAATCGTCGATTCATTTCTTCAGGAAATGGCGCGTAAATATCACCAGTGCGTAATCCTGCCTCAACGTGACCAACAGGAATTTTTTGATAAAAAGCAGCTAAACTCGCTGCAAAAGAAGTAGTTGTGTCACCATGAACCAAAACCATATCGAAATTATTACTTGAAAAAATTTCTCTCAATCCCAGCAAGATATTAGCTGTAATATCGGTTAAATCTTGACCTGGTTGCATAATGTTCAAATCAAAATCAGGTTTGATGTCAAACAATTCCAAAACTTGATCAAGCATTTGGCGATGTTGTGCGGTAACACAAACTTTGACTTGTAATTTTTCAGATTGCTGTAATGCCATTACAACAGGTGCCATTTTGATAGCTTCTGGTCGAGTACCAAATACAATAAGGATATTCTTCATAATTTTATTTCGCATTTAAAAATCAACTGAGGAAAAAGTTTATTTAACTACTGACATTAGTTTTGCATAAACATTTTGATAATAGCCGACGCTTTTAGTCCAATTGCGTTCTTGTTCAACATATAATCGTCCCGCTTCGCGCAATTTGTCCCAGTGATTTTGCTGATTTAGTAAATCCAATACCGTTTGGGCTAAATCAACAGCATCATTTGCTTTGAATAAACGTCCCGTTTCATTATCACGAATCAACTCTTTATGTCCGCCCACATCTGAAGCAACCACTAAGCGACCTTGTGCCATCGCTTCTAACGGTTTTAATGGTGTGACTAATTCGGTTAAACGCATTGGCAAACGAGGGTAAACAAAAATATCAACTTGATTGTAATAATCCTGAACAAGATGATGTGGAACCCGCCCTGTAAAAATAACGTAATTTTCTAAACCTAATTCTATTGTTTTTTGCTTAATAAATGCTTCTTGAGAACCACCGCCAACCAATAACAATCGTGTTTGGGGCTGTTTTTCAATAATTTTTGGTAAGGCTTCTAACAAAAGGGGCAATCCTTCATACGCATAAAAAGAACCAATAAAACCCAGTACAATTTTGTCTTGTAAATTTAATTTGGTTCTTAATTCTTGGTTTGGTTTTACGCCATAAGTAAATTTTTCGATATTGACGGCATTGGGAATAACAGTAATTTTTTCTGACGAAATACCACGGCTAATAATGTCGTTTCGTAAGCCTTCACAAATTGTTGTGATTGCAGAAGCATTCTTGAAAACGTAGGTTTCAAGCCATTTTGTGACAGAATATCGCAAACTGTTTTCCGTTGTTGTGCCATGATCAACAGCGGCATCTTCCCAAAATGCACGACATTCATAAACCAATGGAATGTTATATTTTTGGGCTGCTTTTATCGCTGCAATGCCGTTTAATGCAGGAGAATGAGCATGAAGTATATCGGGTTTTAATTCTGGAATAATTTCGCCTAAGCGTTTTGAAAGTGATTGCACAATTGCCAATTGATTCAAAACAGGTATTTTTGCTATTAAACCTACTGGTTTTTTGGAGCGATAAAATGTAAATCCATCTACGTCTTCGCTTGATTCTGTAGTAACGGTATGTTTTGCAGACGTAACATGACACGTTTCCCAGCCTAGTTTTCGCTGTTCTTGCAGGATAGCAAGCGTGCGAAATGTGTAGCCGCTATGTAAAGGAATTGAATGGTCTAAAATATGTAAAATTTTCATATTATTTTCTTTTAATTTGAATAACCTAACGGATTTTTTTCTTGCCAATGCCAAGTATCTTGACACATGGTGTTAATATCACGATTCGCTTTCCAACCGAATTTATTTTCTGCTTTGCGACAATCTGCATACACTTCTGCAACATCCCCCGCACGACGTGGCGAAATTTGATAAGGTACAACGCTATTTGACGCAGATTCAAACGCTTTTACCACTTCTAATACGCTGTAACCACGACCTGTTCCTAAATTAAATATATGTGCGCCGACTTGATTTTGTAACCAGACTAACGCTTTGACGTGACCTTGTGCTAAATCTACAACATGAATGTAATCACGAACACCTGTGCCATCTACCGTTGCATAATCGTCACCAAAAACGGTCAACTTTTCACGTCTACCTACGGCAACTTGGCTGATATAGGGCATTAAATTATTTGGAATATCGTTTGGATCTTCGCCAATTTCGCCACTTTCATGTGCGCCAACAGGATTGAAATAACGTAATAGCGCAATTTTCCATCTCGAATTTGATTTTGCCAAATCAGTATAAATTTGTTCAACCATTAACTTTGAACCACCGTAAGGATTTGTAGTTTGTCCAACAGGAGAATTTTCAGAAATAGGCAAATTTTCAGGATTGCCATAAACAGTTGCAGAAGAACTAAATACTAAAACACGAACATCAAATTCAGCCATGACTTCGGTAAGAATAATGCTACCTGAAACATTGTTATCATAATAAACTAAAGGCTTTTCGACTGATTCGCCAACGGATTTTAAACCCGCAAAATGAATCACACCATCAATCGTGTTTGTACTGAAAATGTCGCGTAATAAATCGCGATTACGCACATCGCCTTCAATCAATTTGATAGATTTATCTGTGATTTTTTCAACGCGGCGCAAAGATTCAGGTTTGCTATTTGAAAAATTATCTAAAACAACTAATTCGTAACCCGCTTTGAGTAATTCAAGACAAGTATGACTGCCAATATAACCCGCACCACCTGTAACTAAAATCATTTTTCAAATCCTATTGTTTTATGTTGTTTGAATTCTACTGTGGTGTCAGGAATGAATTGTAAATGCTCAAAATTCAAAGCAAAATCAGAAACATGCCTTGTATTTAACGTTAAAGCGAATGTAATAAATGTTAATAACAAACAAAAATAGATAAGTCGCACAATGAAATTTTGAGTTGTAATCCATGGGGCAGCTCCCATACTCAGTGCAAAAATGGGAAAATGAAGGTGTGCCGCATAAAGATAAATACTTCCTCTAAATTGATAGTTTAGATGAAGAATTAAATTTGCCATCACAATTAAAATCAATGGAATTGCAACTTGTCTAAAATATAAATTCTTTAAACCTAAAAATATGCCTGTTGTTAAAAATAATAACCAAATAAAAACAAGTCCAATTTCATTTTTTGAAAAATTAAACTCTCTAAAGTCAATCATAAAAACGTCGTCTGATAAAAATACTTTAGTAAAATCGGGTGAAAAAAATGAATAGACAAAATAAGTACGAAGTAACTCTATCAAACCAGCATCGGCGGTGTTTGATTTCAACCAATAAATGTCTTTAGCTGCTTTTACTGGATGGTACATAACATTTAAAAGCCCTGTTGGTTGAAGAATGGCAAGTATGACAACAAGTCCTAAAATAGCAGCCATACAAAAAAGGCTTGTACGAATTAACGATTTTTGTAAGCTCATTTTTTTATTCAATATAAAAAATACAGCTACAAAAGAATTAACGATATTTGTAACAGTTGCGCCTGTTACAAGAATTGCAGCAACCAAATGTCCCGACATGGAATTATTTGTTGGATAAGCGCATTGTTTCATAAAAAGACACCACACTAATGCAATGCAAAATGATGAAAATCCGTATGATTCCATGATGATAGATGTAAATACAGGCGTACTACTAACAGCGAAAAAAATTGTTCCTGCAAAAGCCTCTGGTCTGCCAAAATTAGCAAATCGACTAAATTGATAAACAGTAGCAGTTGTTAAGCCTCCAAACAACGCCATAACCAATACAGCGGCTTCTTTTTTTGAAAAATTAAGAATAGAAAATGGGGTTGAAAATGAACTAAATAAGGAAATCAAGGGATGTTTATAATTAACATCTGTTGAGTTTCGTTGAATGAAAAGTGGTGGATCGAAATCAAAAGCCAAAT
>CAIVBX010000349.1 GCA_903904275.1 uncultured Pseudomonadota bacterium | reverse complement strand
TAGAGATTTCTTCATTAGAGTATGTTGTATATCCGCCACGGTCAAACCAGCAAAAACCAAGAAGAGGTTGAACATTCTCGTGACCAACAAGCAGACCGTCAGAGTCTTTAATTGCAACAACTTGCATAGGCCCACGGCACACAGCAATAAACTCTCGACCTTTGTTAAACAGTTGTTCAGTAGTCGCAACCGCTATTGCTTAAACTAAATTCATTTGGTCGATAAACAAATAACAAATCATGACTTGCCGCATATTCCATCGCACGTCGTAGAATTAACAAATTTTTAACTGGAAAATTCCCATTACTTACAGCAATACAACCCGCTTTTTTCAGGGAAAGCATTGAACTCAATTCATTTCCTTCCAACTTTTGTGTCAATGCACCAAAAAAATGAACTCGAGAAGAATTTGCTAAATCGTTTAAATGTTTCACTACTTCAGGTGTGTCAATAATCGGTGAAATATCAGGTTGCACACAAAAAGATGTTACGCCAGAATTTGCGGCAACAACCGTTTCTTTTGCGATATTTTTTAATCGAACACTTAAATCGACAAAACCTGCACAAACAATCTGATTGGTTGCGTCAATCATTTCATCAATTTGAAAATCTAACGGCGCGTTATTAAATGCCGCAATTTTTCCATTTTGAATGTAAATATCACCGACAAAATCCAGATTATTTGCTGCGTCAATTACACGACCGTTTTGAATTTTTAATCCCATTCTAAACTTCCACCTGCGACATAGGACGCATTTTTGCCTTCAAAAAAATTCGTTTCACCTAAATTGATTTTGCTCGCATCATCAAACCATGAAATTGGATTTTTTGTACCATACAATATCTCTAAACCAATTGATTCAAGGCGTTTATCTGCCAAACTTTGAATAAATCCTTCAATAATTGTATCGGTCAAACCTAAAACGCCATCTTGAATAATGTATTTTCCCCACGCAATTTCATGTTGTGCGGCAAGATGAATTAACTCGCGGCATTCAGCAATCAATTTATCCGTAAAAATGTGCGGTAATTCTTGGCGCAATGTTTTCCACATATTAGTAAATAAATGTAAATGTACTTCTTCATCACGTTGAATCAGTTGAATCATTTTCGCGCTATTTTTCATCAAGCCTTGACGTTCTAAGGTATAAAAAGTCAAAAAGCCATTGAAAAAATAAATGCCTTCGAGCGCGATATTTGCGACAACGGCTTTAATGAAATTTTCTTCTGAAAAACCCGTGCCTAAAATTTCCGATGAGCGCGTAATGTACTCATTTTTTTCTGCCAAAACGGGGTCTGTGTCGAACATCCAATAAATTTCTTCAGGGTCAAAACCAATCGATTCAATAATTTGCGCGTAAGATAAAACGTGCTGCGCTTCTTCCCATGCTTGGCGTGTAATACACATTGAAACTTCAGGTGACGTAATATATTTTCCGATATTTTTAGTTAAATTATTAAGTTGAATGCCGTCCAAATTGCTCAAAAATGCGAGAGCTTTTTTGTAAGAATTTAAATTTCCTTCTGTTAAAAGTCCTGTTGCATATTGTTTTGCATCTTCCGACAAATCAACTTCACGTTGATCCCACGCATTATTTTGTTGTTGTTCTAAAAGTTGCATCGCCCAACTGTATTTTACAGGACGAATTTGCATCAAATTATTCACAGGACCGTTAATTAGTTTGCGGTCATTGATACTAAATCGTTTTTCACTCATTTTTTAATTGCTCTAAAAGTTAAAATTGTAAGTTGTTAAAGTGTTGATAATTTTCATGTTTTTTAAACAGCATTTCTCTTGCGTGAGCTAGCGTGTTTTCTGTCATTTCAACGCCGCCTAACATTCGCGCCGTTTCAATAATACGTTCTTCTTCTGTCAATAAACGTACTTGTGATGCTGTCATGTCATTATGATGCCGTTTTTCAACGTATAAATGTTGATGTGCTTGTGCGGCGACTTGTGGCAAATGCGTCACGCACAAAATTTGGCGATTTTTACTCAATTGATTTAATTTTTGTCCCACAATTTCTGCAATGCCGCCGCCAATGCCTGAATCAACCTCATCAAAAATCATTGTTGGTGTACTTTTATCATTAGCTGTTGTAACTTGAATTGCTAAACTAATCCGTGATAATTCACCACCAGAAGCCACTTTTGATAATGATTTTGGTGGCAATCCTACGTTGGCACTAATTAAAAATGTAACACTGTCATTACCATTTAATTTCGGAATTTCAGTAGCTAACGGATTTACTTCAACCAAAAACTCACCGTTTGGCATTCCTAATTCTTTCATCATTTTTGAAATTTTTTGCTGTAATTTCAAAGCACTTTTTTTACGTTGTATCGTTAATTCTGATGCTAAAGGAAAATAGGCTTTTTGATATTCAATCGTCAATTTTTCTAATTCGGCAATACGTTCACCGCTATGATTAAGTTGCGTAAGTTCAATTTCTAAATTCTGTTGCAATTCAAATAATGCTTCAGGTTTAACATGATGCTTGCGACTTAATGTTTGTAAAACAGAAAGTTGCTGTTCAATTTCTTGCAATTGCGTTGGTTCAATTTCTTGATGTTCCAAAAAATGCCGCAATTCATAAACCGCTTCTTCAATTTGAATTTGTGCCTCATTTAATAATACATTTACATTTTTCAATTCAGGTGCGAATTGTTCAAGTTGAATCAAGGATTTGAGCGACGTTTTTAACTGCTGATGAATCGATTTATCGTCATCATAAAGCACGTTAAGTTCAGTTTGTCCTGTCGTTAAAATTTGCTCTAAATTGGCTAATTTTCGATGTAAATCTGATAAAACTTCGTAATCAAAACTCGCCAAATTTAAACCTTCCAACTCATCAAGTTGATAACGTAAAAGAGCTTCACGTTGTTGCGCTTGAGTTTGTTTTTTTTGTAATTGTTGAAGTTCATTTTGCGCGGTTTGCCAATCTCGAAAACAACTATTTAAACGTTCAAGCAATGCTGAATTTTTTCCATAATTATCAAGCAAACGGCGTTGTTCTTCATTTTCTAGCAACGTTAAATGAGCGTGCTGACCATGAATTTCAACTAATTGACTGGTAAAAGTTTGTAGCGTTTGTAATGTGACAGGGTGATTATTGATAAAGGCTTTTGAACGCCCGTCACTGTTAATAATTCGGCGAATTAAACAGTGTTGATTTTCGTCAAAATCATTGTCTTGTAACCACTGTAAAGCTGTCGGTAATGCGTTTAAATCAAATTCTAAATTGACTTCTGCGCGTTTGCAGTTCGGTCTAATATAATCTGATGTCGCACGTTCACCTAATGCCAATCCTAATGCTGTCAATAAAATGGATTTTCCTGCTCCCGTTTCACCTGTTAAAACTGTCATGCCTTGTGATAAATCAAGTTGTAACGATTTAACAATTGCCAAATCTGAAATGGTTAAGTTAAGCAACATAAATTTGGGTTTATTCCGTTAAAATTTGTTCCAAATGTTGACGTAGATTTTCAGGCATTTCGAGCGTTTCTAAATTCCATTTTTCGTGAATCAAAACATCATGCAAGCATTTCTGCATAATGTCATGCGCTTCACGAGTTGCTTTCGCAATGATTTCATGCGTTTTTGTGTCCAAAACTCTGTTTGCCTCAACATTGTTTATACAATTGAATTGATACGCAAAAAGACGACGTAAATGGGCGATTTGTTCACTAACTTGACTAGGGCAAGCACACATATAAACAAAACCTTGATCGCGAATTTTATCTATTTGTTCATTTGTGTATTGAATACAAAGTTGCATTTTTAGCTCCTTAAAATCACTATTTATG
>CAIVBX010000348.1 GCA_903904275.1 uncultured Pseudomonadota bacterium | reverse complement strand
GGCACTTACTGTTGAAAAAAGTCGTTTCGATTCATGCTGAACAAATGAAACTGGCGGCGTTAATTCAAGAATTCAAACCACAAACCGACGCGCCATTGATTGTGGCAACGGATTGGGTGGTTTTGGCGAAAAATCCTGAAACCTTAAAACCGTTGCAAACCAGTCAAATTGGTTCATGGCAAAAAATGCCGCTGTATTTTGATATGCCAGCGTGGACGGATGATTTCACAAACATTGTGAGTATTTGGAAGTAAATAGGAAAATCCATGAAATTTGTAGACCCTAAAACTTGGACTGCTGAAGAACTCGATATTTACGAAGCACAAGAATTTAAAATTGCGATAAATCAAAATGTGATTGAAACGGCTTTAATGGATGGCATAGCTCAAAGAATAGCAAAAGGTATTGAGCAAGGCATACACAACATAAGGTCAACATCAAAAAGCCTTAGCGATTGCAAAAGGAATGCTCGCCAAAGGTTTAGATTTACCAATCACTGCAGAATTCACAGGCTTAACCCACATTGAAATCGAAAGTTTATCCAATTCACTAAATTAAAGGTAGCTAAAAATGTGTATTGCACCAAAACCGCTTATTTTGAGTTGCCCATCTTGTCATTGGAAAAAACGTTACGAATTCAAAAGTGATGCGTTAATTTTTGATGTTCCGACGAATTGCCCCGTTTGCAGTCACGCGCCTTTGAAAACAAAACCACTCGATTCACTGTCAATTGCAAACAAATTAAAAACCTTCTTTTTAGATTAACGCCTTATGAAACAAAAAATTCAAACTTTACTCACTCAAATGAATCACGGATTAGTTGAACGTGAAGAAGCAATCAAAACCGCGTTGCTGACCGTGTTATCAGGTGAAAACCTTGTGCTAATTGGGCCACCAGGTACAGGAAAAAGTATGATTGCCCGTCGTATTGCGGAAATTTTAGAAACGCATCAAGACACAGGTTATTTTGAATATCTGTTAACCAAATTTTCAACACCCGAAGAAATTTTTGGCCCGTTGTCGATTACTGAACTCAAAGCCGACCGTTTTAAACGCAACACCACGGGGTATTTGCCTACGGTGCAAATCGCGTTTTTAGATGAAATTTTCAAAGCCAGTTCGTCTATTCTCAATTCATTACTCACGATTTTTTAAACGAGCGCATTTTTCACAACGGCGCAGAACCTCAAAAAGTCCCGTTGTTGTCGCTGATTTCAGCGTCTAATGAATTGCCAACAGGTGAAGAAGAACTCAATGCGTTGTATGACCGTTTTTTGGTGCGGAGTTTTGTGGATTATGTCCGCGAAGATAATTTGCATAAACTTTTTGAAACAACGACCAACGCGCCAGCGTTTCAAAAACTCACGCAACACAATTTGTTACAAATCCAACAAGCCGCTGAAAATGTCACCCTTCCGACTGAAATTATTGACGCGATTCGCAGTATTTGGAAACAACACAAAACCACTTTCAAAGAAGACCGCCGCGAAAATTTATCAGACCGCCGTTTGAAAAAAATCATTCAACTTTTGCGTGTTTCAGCGGCAACCAATGAACGTCAAATCGTTGATTTATCTGATGTGATGTTGTTAAAAAATTGTTTGTGGAATCATTACGATAACGCTGAAAAAGTCCGCGAAATTATCATTAAAACGTTACAAAAACACAGTTACGCCGTTCCCATCAACGGCACTCACGCAGAAATCACAAAAGAATCAACAGCCAAAAAATCTGCACCGCGTAGCGAAGGAAAAATCAAAGGATTTTCAGGCAGTGGCACGCAAGACGACCCCATTTTGATTCAATCGTTACAAGATTTCATGGATATTAGCCGCCCTGACGTTGGCACAAAAGGTTATTACTTTAAACAAACCGCTGATATTGATTGCGCCAGTTTAACGCATTGGAGTCCGATGATTTTTCAAGGGCATTATGACGGAGACGGCAATAGCATCAAAAATTTGTTGAAAAATACAAACGGCGGATGGAATAACCTTTTCTCTACCATTCAAGCAAAATCCAGCATTATCAATCTCACATTAGAGCAATGTGTTTTAGCTAACGATGTGCAGGATAGTGAAATCATTCATTGTCAAACAGATGGAAGTTTAATTGGAAAGGCGGCTAACTGCCGAATCAGCGAATGTGAAGCGGGAAGGTATTTAGTGTTAGATACTGCTACTAATTGCCGAATCAGAGTATGTCAAGTAGGAGGGTATTTAGTGTTAGATACTGCTACCAATTGCCAAATTAGCGAATGTCAAGCAGGTGTTCAAATAGTAGAAAAAGCAAAAAATTGTCAAATAGTTGATTGCATTACAACAATGTCTAAAGATATAAAAATCAGTGGTTATGGTGGTATTGCTAACGAATTACGAAACAAAAGCATTGTAGAACGTTGTTTTGTTACAGGAGATAATAAAATAAAAGCTGATTCGTCTGTGAATCATGCAGGTGGAATTGTTAATGAATGTGACGGTGGCATTATTCGCAACTGTGCAGTGGGTGAACTGGAAGTCGAAATAAAAGGGTATAGAGCTTTTCGTCGTATTTATTATCGAAATAATTATAATTCTCCTACATTAGAAAATAATGCTGCTATTGATTCTATCATTGTCAATGGTGACAAGTATCAAGGCGAAGATAATACTAATGGACAAGACGGTAAAACCGTTGCGGCGGCAATGTTCAATCAACGTTATTTTGAATTCACGTTAGGTTGGGATTTTGAAAAGGTTTGGGAATGGGACGATGTAAACAATCGCCCTGCATTACGAAAATTATCCGCGTTGAATGTGCATCAACACAGCACGCCAAATAACAACGTAGCAGATATGGAAGATTTATTATTTCAACAAATCCGCGCCAACATTTGGCTATAAGGCGTTGTGATGTTTCCGTTTTTAGCCAAAGCCGCGTATCTCGGTTTAAAACCGATGAAGTATTTTATCGACAATTATTTTCGAGACAAAGTTACGCCTGTTGCGGGAAGCGTGTTGTATTGTGATTTGTGGGTGTTGGTTGAACATTCGGGCATTTACACAGGCGATGGAAAAATCTCAAATATCGTTGTGGAAGGTTTAGCAGAAAGCCAAGTGCAACACAGTGATGCCCGCGATTTCACGTCAAAAAGTAAGTTAGGGCGCAAAATTTATGTATCTTCTGACAATCATGGCGCAGTTGGACACAAAGCGGTATCAGCAGGCGCGTTAGGACATTTAGGCGAACGGTCATTTTATGGATTGGTGGTTAAAAACTGCCATCAATTTTCTGAAAAATGCGTGAATTACGCGAACATAGGTTATCACGGTGGTTTGTTAAGTGGATTATCGGAAATCAATGAAACATGGGAACCGACCATTGGCGCATTAAAAAGCGCGGCGCGTAAAAAATTAGGCGCGACAAAATGGCGTTTGTGGGATTGGGAAAACGAAAATGAACGTGAGGAAATACCCGAACCCGATTGGAAAGCCATCAATAATTATTTTGAAAATCAGCCGTTAAATTTGCAAAGCATTGAACAAATCCGCCAAGAACTTGCAGCAACACAAGACTATGAAGCAGAAATTGCCGATGAAAATATCCCCGACCACGTTCGCCAACGTTTAGCCGTTTTTCGACAAATACTTACTGACATTTCAACGAAATACGAGGAAGTAAAAGACTTTTTAGCGCAGTGTCCCGAAGCGGGATTTTCTTATGCTCAACTCAAAAATATGAATGAGGATTTTGCGGCGTTAGCGAATCTGCTTAAAGACAACAAGCAAATCAAAGAATTAGTGCGGAAAATGGGACGCGACTACATTTCTGAAGAAAAAAAGAAACAAACTCGCATTCCAGAACGTAGCAAAAGTGAAGTGCATGGCACGCATCGTAGTGATGACGTGATGCGCGTGTTGCCGAGTGAATTGTTGAATTTAGAAGATGAAACGCTGGAAATGTTGTTTTATGCGCGTTTGTTAGAAAAAAATCTGCTGACGTATGAATTGCAAGGCACAACGTTTATTCGCCATGAAGAGACAGAAAAGCACTCGAAAATGAGTGGCGCGGTTGTCGCGTGTTTGGATACCTCAAGCAGTATGCAAGGCGCACCGTTATTGAAAGCAAAAGCGTTGTTGCTGGCAATTTCGGGGATTTTGCAAAAAGAAAAGCGTTTACTTTATGTTTTACTGTTTGGTAGTTCGGGACAAATTAAAGAATTTTCAATGAACAGCCAAGCGACTTCGGCAGAATTATTACAGTTTTTGCAAATGGGTTATGGCGGCGGAACGGATTTTAAAACACCATTAAAACGTGCTTTTGAAATCATTGAAGCGCAAACCGATTATCAACGCGCAGATGTGTTGATGATTTCAGACGGGAATTGCGGGTTGTCTTTAATGTTTATTCAAAATCTAAAGAAGAAAAAAGAAAAGCTGGATTGTTCGGTTTATACAGTGTTATGTGCAGGTTTGCGAATAGACGATAAGTTTAGTGATGAAGTGGTTGTACTTTAAAAACGCTTGCAAATCGGTTCATGGAAAAAAATGCCGCTGTATTTT
>CAIVBX010000347.1 GCA_903904275.1 uncultured Pseudomonadota bacterium | reverse complement strand
CGTCCATCCATAAAGTAAATTTTCACAACAAGGAACACAAAAATGTCCCAGTCAATCAGTCAATCAGTCAATCAAAATCCTAAAACGCTCGCTCACCCAGTCAAATTTATTTCTTCTATGGGGTGATGAAAATGTTTAAAAATATGAAAATAGGAACACGTCTTGGCTTAGGTTTTGGTGTGATAGTGTTATTGATGATTATCATGATTGTGAGCGGTGTCAGCAAGTTAAGCTCTCAAAATGACAATGTAGATATGATTGTTCATAACAACAACGTTAAAACAGCCTTGTATAACACTATGGTCGAAAATATCCATATTGTCTCTCGTGTGACTCGTAGTCTTATTTTGATGCGTAATGGATCACCTCCAGATTTGGAAAAAATGAATAAAGCGTATGCCGCTTACGATAAAGCCCGCGAAGATGTCGAAAAATTTCCGCCTAACGAAGATGACAAACGTTTTCGGAAAGCCATTGATGAAGCAGCCGTTATTGCCCGAAACTCAAATGCTAAGGTTATAGAATTGGCAGTCGCCAGTAAAAACGATGAGGCGCGTGATTTGTTAATTGGTACTACAGCCCCACTGTTTGCTAACTGGGTAAATACCCTTCATGACTACCAACAAGCACAAGTAGAAGACGATAAAGCAGCGGCAAAAACAGTATCAGATGCTTATGAGGCAGGTCGAAATTTGATGTTTATAGTGGGAGGAATTGCTATCTTCATAGCAATAGGTTTTGCTTTTTGGGTGACACGTTCTATCACGCAACCATTGAATGTAGCTGTCAATGCCGCAAAAAAAATTGCTGAAGGTGATTTAACAACTAACATTCAAGTTGATAGCACTGATGAAATGGGGCAGTTGTTAGCGGCGATGAAAGATATGCAAAACAATATCTTTGGAATTGTCACAGAAATCAAAAATATCGTCGCCTTAGCGAACAAGGGCGATTTCAACACCAAGATGAATTTGGAGAGTAAGAAAGGTTACACCAAAGAATTATCCGAATTGCTCAATCAATTGTCCGACACCGTCGATACCGCTTTCAAGGACACGATTCAAGTGTCAAAAGCATTGGAAAAAGGCGATTTGACACAGACAGTCACCCGCGAATATCAAGGCTCATTCGACCAAGTTAAACAAAGTCTCAACAACACCGTCAGCAAACTTTCACAAATCATCAGCGAAGTGAATGCGTCGGCTTCTAACATTGCATCCGCTGCCGAAGAAGTGTCGGCAACAGCTGAAAACATGAGTCAAGCAACTAATGAACAAGCAGCAAGCGTTGAAGAAACTAGCGCGTCAATTGAAGAAATGTCCGCATCGATTAACCAGAATGCTGAAAATGCAAAAGTCACCGACGGTATGGCATCGAAAGCCAGTAGCGAAGCAGTTCAAGGCGGTGAAGCGGTAAAAGAAACGGTTAGCGCGATGAAAAGTATTGCGGGGAAAATTGGTATCATCGATGACATCGCCTATCAAACCAATCTACTCGCATTAAATGCAGCCATTGAAGCGGCACGAGCGGGTGAACATGGAAAAGGTTTTGCGGTCGTCGCGGCGGAAGTTCGTAAATTGGCTGAACGTAGTCAAGTTGCCGCAAAGGAAATTGGTGAGCTAGCTGAAAACAGTGTCAGCAGAGCAGAAACGGCGGGCAAATTACTCGACACGATTGTTCCATCGATTCAAAAAACCTCCAGTTTAGTACAAGAAATTACAGCAGCATCAGAAGAGCAATCAACAGGCGTTAATCAAATCAATGTGGCGGTAAATCAACTTAACCAAGTCACTCAACAAAATGCGGCATCATCAGAACAGTTGGCTGCAACTTCAGAAGAAATGAGCGGACAAGCTGCACAATTGCAAGATTTGATTTCATTCTTCAAGGTGGATGATTCGGCAACGACTTCGGGCATCAAGCGTTCAAAACCTCCTGTTAGAAAAATGACACCGACAGCCATTAAACACCCAGTCGATGAAGCTGGATTTGTACATTTTTAGGAGATAAATCTGTTTTATGATGCAATTCCCTATATGGGCGAATAGTCGTGGAATTTGCAACTCGCCGAAGAGCGTTATCTCGATATTAAATTTAGTGCAATGCGCGAGTTGTAATTTCGCGTAATTCCTACAAGTTGCGTAAAAAAAAGAATCCTTTTATACTTGCGCCAGCTTTGATTTACCAAGCTAAACATCCAATTATAAAAACTTTCAGAGGTCACGATTATGAAATGGGAAACACCAAGCTACACCGATTTACGTTTCGGTTTTGAAGTTACTATGTACATTTATAACCGTTAATTTCTAACGAGTTTTAAATAAAAGAAAAGGGGCGAATTGCCCCTTTTTTTTCGAGTTTTATTTTTACGAGATTACACAATGAAAATTAGAGTTTTAGGTTCAGGTGCTGGCGGTGGTTTTCCACAATGGAATTGTAATTGTCATAATTGCCATCGGATTCGACGTAGTGAAATGAATGGCACAGCAAGAACACAATCATCGATTGCTATCAGCACAGATAATAAAAATTGGTTATTGTTTAATGCGTCGCCTGATATTCGCTCTCAGTTGGAAGCATTCCCCGCGATTCAACCACAAAATGGCATTCGTGACACTGGCATCAAAGCGATTATGTTGATTGATAGCCAAATTGACCACACCACTGGTTTATTGATGTTACGCGAAGGCAAACCGCTCGATATTTATTGCACTGACATGGTCAAACAAGATTTAACGACAGGTTTTCCGCTTTTTAATATGTTGAAAGATTACTGTACCGTGAATCATCACGACATTCCTGTTGATGGCAGCAGTTTTGAGATTCCACAAATTGCCGATTTACGTTTTTACACTCAAGCTTTGAAAAGTAAAGCTCCACCGTATTCGCCACATCGTCACGATCCACATAAAGGCGATAATATCGGTGTGATTATTGAGCAGATTTCGACAGGTAAAAAAGTGTTTTATTCACCAGGTTTAGGCGAAATCGAACCGCACGTTATGGACGCATTGCAAAGTGTGGATTGTTTGCTTGTTGATGGTACTTTTTGGACGGATGACGAAATGGTCACGCAAGGAATTAGCCATAAACACGCGCTGGAAATCGGACATTTGCCGCAATCTGGGGAAGGCGGCATGATTGATGTTTTAAATAATGTTAAAAATGCTCGAAAAATTTTGATTCACATTAACAACACAAATCCAATTTTAGATAACGATTCGCCTGAACGTAAAATTCTCGATACCGCTGGAATTGAAGTGGCTTTTGATGGTTTAGAAATTGAACTCTAATTTGTTATTTTGCACCAAAAAACGCTTTGATTTCCAAATCAATCAAAGCGTTTTTTGTCGTTATCAAAAAATTATTCCATTCGGTAATTTGGTGCTTCTTTTGTAATCGTTACATCGTGAACATGACTTTCACGCATTCCCGCAGAAGTCACTCGCACAAACTGTGCTTTTTCGTGCATGATTTCAATTGTGGCACAACCTGTATAACCCATACTGGCACGAATGCCACCTAATAACTGATGAATTACGGCAAGCATTGAGCCTTTATAAGGTACACGTCCTTCAATACCTTCGGGAACTAATTTTTCCACCGTATCCGCCGACTCTTCTTGAAAATATCTGTCGCTTGAACCTTGCGCTTGTGACATTGCACCAAGTGAACCCATGCCGCGATAGGATTTGTATGAACGACCTTGAAACAATTCAACTTCGCCGGGTGCTTCTTCTGTACCAGCAAACATGCCACCTAACATAATCGCATAAGCCCCCGCAGCTAAGGCTTTTGCAACGTCACCAGAATAACGGACACCGCCATCAGCAATTAACGGAATACCCGTGCCTTTTAATGCGTCGGCGACATTGCTCACTGCCGTAATTTGTGGCACACCAACACCCGCGACAATGCGTGTGGTACAAATTGAACCAGGACCAATGCCAACTTTTACACCATCCGCACCTGCGTCAACTAAAGCTAAAGCCGCTTCAGCCGTAGCGATATTGCCACCAATCACTTGTAAATTCGGATAATTTTGTTTTACCCAACGTACACGGTCTAAAACACCTTGTGAATGTCCGTGCGCGGTGTCTACGATAATGACATCAACACCCGCATCAACCAATGCAGCAACACGTTCTTCAGTATCGTAACCTGTGCCAACCGCAGCACCCACACGCAAACGTTCCCATTCATCTTTGCACGCATTGGGATAATCTTTCGCTTTTTGAATATCCTTAACCGTAATTAAACCGCGTAAATGGAATTTATCATTGACGACTAACACTTTTTCAATGCGATGTTTATGCAATAACGCTAAAACTTCTTTTCTATCTGCATTTTCATTGACAGTAATTAAACGCTCTTTAGGTGTCATAACAGATGAAACTGGTTCATCGAATCGCGTTTCAAAACGTAAATCGCGGCTTGTGACGATGCCAACTAATTCATCACCATCAACAACAGGAACACCTGAAATACCTTTTGATTTAGTAAGTTGTAAAACATCTCGAATACTAGCAACTGGTGTAACGGTGATGGGATCTTTAATTACTCCCGATTCATATTTTTTGACACGATGCACTTCGTTAGCTTGTTGCTCAACAGTCATATTTTTATGAATAATGCCAATGCCACCTTCTTGTGCAATCGCAATCGCTAAACGTGCTTCTGTGACAGTATCCATTGCGGCTGAAATTAACGGGATATTTAATGAAATACCGCGTGTTAATTTCGTTTGCATCGATACTTCGCGCGGCAAAACCGTCGAATGCGCAGGAACGAGTAAAACATCATCAAACGTCAACGCTTCTTGAATAATTTGCATAACTTCAACCTAACTTTGTTAATGAAATAACGCGCCATTATACCTGAACCATATAAAACTTTTTACATCGCAACAAATCAGGATTTTTATGTGTAAAATTACGACATGAAAAAAATTCTAAACATTCAAAACCAAATGACAACAGCCCCCAATTTACTTCCAACTAAAGTTGAACAAATTGAAATTACTGATGAAAATCATGATCAACGCTTAGATAATTTTCTAATTACACGCTTAAAAGGCGTACCAAAAACTCGTATTTATCGCATCATTCGGAAAGGTGAAGTGCGTGTGAATAAAGGACGTGTCGATGTTAATCACAGATTATCGACAGGCGATATTGTCCGAATCCCGCCAATTAGGATTGCTGAACGTAGTGAAGAGGTATTCGTTCCCTCCAATTTAAAGGAAGCCTTACAACACAGTATTTTATACGAAGACGATGGTTTTTTAATTGTGAACAAACCTGCTGGATTTGCTGTTCATGGTGGAACAGGCGTGACATCTGGCATTATCGAAGGCTTACGATTATTAAGACCTGAAGCGCATTTTTTAGAACTTGTTCACCGATTAGATAAAGATACATCAGGCTGTTTGGTGATTGCTAAAAAACGCAGTGCGTTACGCGCTTTTCATGCCATTTTCCGCGAAAATTTGGTCAAAAAAACGTATTTAGCGTTACTTACTGGACAATGGAAAAAGAAAAAATTAGTCGTCAACGCACCGCTGTTAAAAAATGTCGCAAAAGGTGGTGAACGCATGGTGACAATTAACGTTGCGGGAAAAGAAGCTGAAACCGTTTTTACACGCTTAACGACTTTTGAATACGCGACACTTGTTGAAGCTGCGCCGAAAACAGGACGCACACATCAAATTCGTGTTCATGCTTTGCATTTAGGGCATCCGATTATTGGTGATGAACGTTATGGACGTGATGATATAAATTTGGTATTCAAACAAAAAGGCTATAAACGTATGTTTTTACATGCAAAAACGTTGTCTTTTTCACATCCAACAACAGGAGAGATCATGAAAATTAACGCTCCGTTACCGCCACAACTTGAATTTTTATTACAAAATGAAAAGCCGCTTATTTCAATTTGAACCAAAATGGATTACGCCCTATTTTCAGCGAAAAAATTTGCCGCTCGAATTGCAATCGTGGCTTTATGAATCTACATCGCTAACGCAACGCCTACGAAATCAATTTGAAAATGTTCACATACAGGTTTTATTTGAAAAACGTCAAACGCCATTTTTAACCGAAAAAAAAATTTTAAATTTACCAGAATCACAGTATGCGTGGGTTAGAGAAGTTATTTTACTATCGAATCAAACGCCGTTAATTTTGGCAAGAACAGTAATTCCAAATAAAACCTTAAAAATGACACACGAAAATTTAGCTCAATTAGGGTCACGTCCATTAGGAGAAATTTTGTTTTCAGCGCCCAGTTTGAAGCGCGAATTTGCTGGAATTAGTCAAATCCCCACTGATTTTTGGACAAAAAAATTTGAAATATCAACAGCCTTATGGGGAAGAAGAACAAAATACAGTATTTGTAATCAGTCATTATTAGTCAGTGAGTTTTTTTTACCAAGTTTGTATTTATGATTTTCAAAACCGAAAATACCAGAATTCATCTTAAAAGAGGTTGTTATGTGTCTAGCTGTTCCTGCCAAAATTGTCAGTTTAAATGCGTGTGCAGACGATTTGCTCCGCACGGGAAATGTGGATTTTTCAGGCGTTCAGAAAGAAATTAGTTTGGCTTATGTTCCTGAAGCAAATGTGGGCGATTATGTGATTGTTCATGCGGGATTTGCGCTGTCGATTTTAGATGAAGATGAAGCCTTAGCGAGTTTGCAAGCCTTTCACGATTTAGCCGAATTTGAAAAAACATTATGAATTACACGCAAGCCTTCCGAAATCCACAACTGGCTAAAGATTTAGTCAGCGCAATTAAATCGCTCACAACACAAAAATGGCGAATTATGGAAGTGTGTGGCGGTCAAACACACAGCATTATTAAATATGGCATCGACCAATTATTAGCCGATGAAATTGAGCTAATTCACGGTCCTGGTTGCCCTGTTTGCGTCACGCCGTTGGCATATATTGATAAAGCCTTAGCCATTGCCGCACAACCAAATGTGATTTTTTGTTCATTTGGCGATATGTTGCGCGTGCCGAGTTCGCATCAAGATTTACTCAGTTTAAAAGCCCAAGGCGCAGATATTCGGATTGTGTATTCACCACTTGACGCGCTAACGATTGCCGAACAATCGCCTGATAAAGAAGTGATTTTTTTTGGTGTCGGATTTGAAACCACAGCACCAACTACCGCATTAGCAGCTTATCAAGCAAAATTAAAACACCTTAAAAATTTCTCGTTGTTAATTTGTCATGTTCGCGTGCCGCCTGTGATGGAAGCGTTACTTTCAACAGAAAATCATCGCGTCCAAGGTTTTTTAGGCGCAGGTCATGTTTGTTCAATCATGGGATTTCACGAATACACGCCGATTTCTGAAAAATACAAAATGCCGATTGTCGTGACAGGTTTTGAACCTGTTGATATTTTGCAAGGCATTTATTTGTGCGTGAAACAACTCGAAGAAAAACGTTTTGACGTTGAAAATCAATACACGCGCGTTGTCAAAGAAGCGGGGAATTTACCTGCACAAAATTTAATTAAAAATGTTTTTGATGTCGTAAATCGGAATTGGCGCGGTTTAGGTGAAATTGAAAATAGCGGACTTGCGTTAAATTCAAATTATGCGAATTGGAATGCAGAAAATCGTTTTTCAGTTGGTGAAATCAACACGTTAGAACCGATTGAATGTAAAAGTGGTGATGTGTTGCAAGGTTTAATAAAACCCGCGCAATGCGCTGAATTTGGAAAAAATTGCACGCCAGAACATCCGCTTGGCGCAACAATGGTTTCATCAGAAGGCGCGTGTGCGGCATATTATCGTTATCGTCAAAATCAAGGATAACGATTTGAAATTTTATTAACGGCATTCAAATTCCAAGGCGCAGTTTCGATTGTGCCTTCTAAATGATTTTCTGTTTTGTCTTCAAAATCACTTAAAAAATCCAATCCCGTTTGTGCTTCAACGGTATCAATCGTTGTAATAAATTGTGTTAATGATTCTTTGCCTGTGACGGTTTGCGGAATAATAAACGCTAAAGCAAAAGCGGGTTTTGCATCGGTTTCTTCGGTAACGTAAATTTTATAAAACGCTTTTGGAATATCAATGTGCCATGATGTAGATTTCAATTGTTCAGGTTTTTCACCAAAAATAGGTCCTGTAATCACCCAAACTTTGCCAAAGTTTTTTGCAAAAAATGAAAGCTCTGCTTCTTCTAATCGTTGCCAAATTTGTTGATTTAATTTTGGACGTTGTGGACTGATATTCGTCATTAAAAAACTATCAGCTTGCCCGTATTTTCCATAAATGGTACTCATTGCGTGATTAGGCGCATTATGTCCACGGTCAAAACCACTTTTAGTGTAATCATCATGACTAACGCGATTTAAACTGCGCCAATCTGTTTGAAATCGCGCGGGACGTTTTAAGCGAGGAGCATTATCAGAAATCGGCGTTAAAGCATATTCCACCCAAAGTGGATTACCGCGTAAATCAGAATAGCCAACAATAAAACCATTATTTCTTAACACTCGAAACCAGGTATTTGTATTAAATGTTGAAATTACTTTTGGCTCACCTTGATACATTAGAGCAGGTCGTGCAACGAAAATTTCATAACTATAACCGCATAAAATGAGTGTCAAAATTGGCATAATGACACGCGGATAATGTTGAATTAACCGAAAAACAGTTATAAAAAATTGAAATGCTTTATTCATGCTCACAAATTAAAAAATGATTACATAAAAAAACCGCTAAATCCTAAGATTCAACGGTTTTTTGCGTTTAGTGACGAATGGTCAAAATTTTAGTTGAATAGGTAAATTTTTTCAACCACATTGATTTTGAATGCTATTTTTCTTACATATTATAGATTACAGTTTTATATGGATTGCTATGAATAATGTTAAAAAAACATATATGTTTCGGTACGTTCGCAGCTAGATGAAATGAATTTGAAAAACGTTAAACGATGAATACTTTCTTGATGATGCCAAGTTAATCAAAAAGACATCAAATCCGCTGTAATAAACGTGATGCCCAAACCTTGCAACGCGGCGGGAATATAGTTTTTGATTGTCACGCTATGAAACTTGTGTCGTTTGTTTAAACTCACCCTAAAACAAGCCATGATTAGATAATCACAGCTTGTTGATTATTACTTTTAACGAAGAGAGGAGATTTTTTCATTTTAGTTATACCGTTGTCAACTGTCAACGATGTTGCTGTAATAACACCGTTAAGCATATAACCTTTCTGAACTTGAACTTATATTGCTTTAGTTAAACCACCCCAATTACCTTCCCAGATAATTGATGTACATGCTGATACATTAACAACAACGCCTTTAATCGTCACACTTGTACCAGATGCCGCCGTTGCATTACCTTGAATACCACCGTAACTTTTTGAACCCACCAGTGCAATGGTAAGAGCAGCAGTTATAGCGAATGCTTTACCATTTGCATCAACAACTGATATGCCAATAGAGAAAGTTCCACTTACAGTAGGTGTACCAGTAAGAGTTACAGTACTTCCGCTCAAAGAACCATTTAGACTCGCAGGAGCAGATATAGCTAACGCATCATAATTTGGAGTGATAATATAGCTATATCAATAGTATTTGGAATTCCGTATGGCATACCCAGCTCAATTTAGAAAAAACTTCTTTCAATCATGGAAAAAGAAGGACTAACAATAGAATAAGGCGCAAAACATTTCGCAGTAGGGAAAGTGAGTATTTCACGTTGGAAAAACAATCCAAACCCGATATTCAAACGTAATAAAGCCGCACAAAAAATTGACATGGATGCGTTAAAAAAAGAGGTTGAACTGAATCCAGATAGCTTTATTTATGAACGAGCCGAGCGTTTTTTTGTGG
>CAIVBX010000346.1 GCA_903904275.1 uncultured Pseudomonadota bacterium | reverse complement strand
CGATCTCGTTGCAATTATGATGAAAATACACTCGGTAAAAATCCCGAAGGTCGCAAAGCAAAAGGCGTAATTCATTGGGTTGACGAAGCGAGTTCGCATGTTGCAGAAATTCGGTTGTATGACCGTTTATTTACTGTTCCACAACCTGATAATGAAGAAAACTTTTTAGATGTGGTGAATCCAAATTCATTACAAATTTTAAAAAATTGCCGAGTTGAAGCGAGTTTAAAAGAGGCTACGCTTGAAAACCGTTTTCAATTTGAGCGTACAGGTTATTTTTGTTTGGACATTGATAGTTCGCCTGAAAAATTGGTTTTCAATCGCACCGTTACATTACGCGACAGTAAAGAGTAAATTTTAAAATGCCATTATTGAAAACGGATTTAAAACAAGCGCGGGTTTTAATCACCCGCCCAGCGCATCAAAATGAAAATTTGACCCGTTTAATTCGTGACAACAATGGCATTCCAATTTGTTTTCCAACCATTAAAATTGTGCCGTTAATTTTGGAAATTGCCGAATCACAACAAGTTTTAACACTTGCGAATAAGTTTATTTTTACCAGTGCAAATGCTGTACGTTGTTATTGTTCACAGTTGGATGATGCTAAAATGCAGCAATTAAAAACTAAATCGTGTTTAGCCATTGGTCAAGCCACCGCGCAAGCCTTAACGACAGCGGGTTTGAACGTCGATTTAATGCCTGAGCATGGTTATAATAGCGAAGCATTATTGAATTTAGCTGAATTACAAAATGTGTCGAAAAAAAATATCGTGATCATTCGTGGTGAAAATGGTCGTGAAACCTTAGCGGAAACGTTAAAAAATCGCAGGGCAATCGTCAATTATCAAAACGTTTATAAGCGTGAAATCCCTCAAATTGATTGCACCGAAATTTTGCAGCAAAAATGGGATTTCATCACGATAACCAGCGGGGAAGCGATTCAAAATTTAGTAAAAATGTTGCCCAAAACGCAGCACGATGGGTTAAAAAAAATACCTTTAATAGTAGTAAGTGAGCGCATTCAATCCATTGCAAAAAATTTGGGTTTTGAAAAATTCGCACTCACACAAATGCCGTCAGATGACGCAATTCTTAATACAATAACGACGATAATAAACGGGGAAGAAAAGTGGCTGAATTGATTGAATCGGTTGAACAACAAACTGTCCAAGAGGCATCGCCAGAAGTCAGACGTTCTCGCAGCGGATTTTGGTTTGGCTTAATCATTTTTCTGGTTATCGGCGTTGTAGCAGGTGCTGGCTATTATTTTTTGCAGCAATTACGCGAAAAACAAGAAGGATTAGGTGGCGAAGTTAAAGGCGCTGTGTCGCAACAAATTAGCGATTACCAATCACAACTTGCCGCCATTCAATCGCAACTTGCCGCCGTTCAAACCGATGTCGGTACAAAAGAAGCTCACTTTAACAATACTGTTTCTGATTTTTCAAAATTACACGGTGAAAAATTAGACAATACACGCAAAGAACTTTCCGAAGAAATTCAAAAATTACAACGCCAATTAGGCAAAACACGCGGCGATTGGTTGCTTGCTGATGCGGAGTATTTGTTAAGTGTCGCAAATCAACGTTTACTTTTGATAGGTGACGTGAATACCACAATGGAAGCCTTGGAAGCAGCTGACCAACGATTAAGAGAAAGTGGGGACTCGGCGGCATTTAAAGTTCGGGAACAATTAGCTAAAGATATTTCAGCAATGAGCAAAGTAAATACTGCAGATGTAGTTGGGATTTATGCCACATTGCAAAATTTAGAATCTCAAATTGATTCACTGACATTATTATTGCCTTATGCAGGAAAAAATGAATCTGTTCAACCTATTGAAAATAAAACCAAAAAAGAATCAAAAGATTTACTTGGTGAGTTGGAATCAATGGTCAAAATTCGCCATGTTCAACAACATGTCAATGAAATTTTAACGCCTGAACAAGCGCAATTTATTCGAGAACAATTACGAGTGAAATTGGAAATGATAAAAATTGCGTTAGTTCAACAAAATGACGCGCTTTATCAAGCCAGTTTAGTTGATACAAACAAATGGATTTTAAGCAATTTTGTCAAAGAAAAAGAAGCTGAACATTTTTTGGCGGCTCTCGAAAAGTTATCAGATGTCCGAATTCGCTCACAATTTCCTGATATTAGTTTGTCGCTCAAAATGTTGCGAGATATAACGAAATTGCGAATTGAAACCGACAAAGCCTTATCAAACACATCGACAGTGAATACAGTCGAATCTGAAATCACGCCAGCACAATAAGGAACAAAATCGTCATGAAAAAAATGCTTTTTTGGTTACTCATTTTAGGCGGATTAGGTTATGCAGGATTTGTTGGCAGCCAATTTCTAACCAGCTTAAATAGCGCAGGTTATGTGCTAATTGGTATTGAACAATGGTCAATTGAAACTTCGTTATTTGTTTTTTTAGGGG
>CAIVBX010000345.1 GCA_903904275.1 uncultured Pseudomonadota bacterium | reverse complement strand
TCTCGACGTGCAAGATTTTCCTGCGCCACATCCATCAGCATTGCCGATTCGCACCATCATTATTGAAACGGATGGACAAGAAAAATGGTTTAAATACGCCATTCCTGAAAAACCGTTTGAACTCGACCCCGAAGAAATTTGTTTAAGAGTTGGCGGCGCCGGGGTTGTCGGTTTAGGCGGCGCAGTGTTTCCATCAGCGGTGAAATTAAATTTAGGTCGCAAAAATCAAATCCACACCTTACTGATTAACGCGGGCGAATGTGAACCGTATTTGACCTGCGATGATTTGTTGATGCAAGAACGCGCGGTTGAAATTGTCGGCGGTATTCGTTTGATGTTGCGCGGTATGAATGCGCCGAAAGCGATTGTCGGGATTGAAGACAATAAACCGAATGCGTTTAAAGCGATGCAAGCCGCCAGCGCAGAATTTGAACAAATCAGCGTCGTGCAAGTACCCACTCGTTATCCGATGGGCTGGGACAGACAAATGTTGCGTTATTTAACAGGTAACGAAATTCCTGCTGACGGACGGGCAACCGATATTGGCGTTGTGATTCACAATGTCGCCACGGCTTACGCGGTGTATCAAGCGGTTTGTTTATCGAAACCATTGATTAGTCGTGTAGTCACGGTTTCAGGTGGCGCAGTTTCTAAACCTCAAAATGTGGAAGTTCCCATCGGCACGTTGATGTCGGAAGTGTTAGCATTTTGCGGCGTTGAAAATGAAAAACTCGCACGTTTAATCATGGGCGGACCAATGATGGGCGAAGTGTTGCCCCACGCCGATGTTCCCGTGGTGAAAGCGAGTAGCGGCATTTTGGCGTTATCGCATGAAGACATTTTTGAACCCGAAGTCAAACCGTGCATTCGTTGTTCAAGTTGCGTCACCGCTTGCCCCGTTGGACTTTTACCACTCGAAATGGCAAGTCGAATTAAAGCTAACAAACTCGATGCCGCTGTGGATTTAGGGCTGAAAGATTGTATTAGTTGCGGCAGTTGCTCTTACGTTTGCCCGTCGAACATTCCGCTGGTGCATTATTTCAAATTTGCCTCAGGCGAATTATTCAGTCGTCAACAACGCGAACATAAAGCCGAACAAACCAAACGCCTCGCCGAAAATCGAACCCATCGCATGGAACGCATCAAAGCCGAAGCCGAAGAAGACGCGCGGCGAGTGATGGAAGCGCGTGCGGCACGTCAAGCTGCTGAAGCCAAAGCGCAGGAGGAAAACGCATGAATATAAAACCTATTAGTTCCCCTCATGTCAGTGCAGCGCGGCGCGTTGACGACATTATGAAAAAAGTCATTCTCGCGCTGTTGCCTGCCGTCGGATTTGGGATATTTCTGTTTGGCTGGTCAGCATTATTTTTAACGATGGTCACGGTTTTATCCTCCTTATTTTTTGAAGCGGTTTGTTTAAAACTCAAAGGTGGCGCGGTCGAATCGTATTTGCGCGACGGTTCAGCGATTGTGACGGGCTTGTTAGTTGCGATGACCTTGCCGCCTTATGCACCGTGGTGGATTGGCGTTGTCGGTTCGGGACTGGCGATTATTCTCGGCAAACACGTCTACGGCGGTTTAGGTCAAAATTTATTCAATCCTGCCATGCTCGCACGAGTCGCGCTCTTGATTTCATTCCCAATTGAAATGACAACGTGGGTGAATGTGTCGCCATTTTTCACAGGGCTGGATATTTTAGAAAGTTTCAAAATTACCTTTTCAGGTGCAGAAATCAGCGACGCGATTACAGGCGCGACCACGTTAGGGTTTGTGAAAACAGGGTTTTCACAAGCACAACTTTTACCTGATTTGCTCAATGATTATTCAGGTTTTCTAGCATTCATTGGTTGGGAACGTGGCAGTTTAGGCGAAACATCAACATTGCTAATTTTGCTCGGCGGCATTTGGTTAATGCGTCAAGGTGTCATTCAATGGTTTATTCCTGTGTCGTTGCTCGCGTCGATTACGTTCCTTTCAACGCTATTCAATCTTATCGACAGCACACATTATTTAAGCGCGTGGGTGCATTTGAATTCTGGCGCGTTAATGCTGGTCGCGTTTTTCATCGCTACCGATTACGTCACCTCACCAAATACGCCGCTTGGACAGCTAATTTTTGGAACAGGTTGTGGTGTGTTGATTTTCGTGATTCGTTCATGGGGCGGTTATCCCGAAGGCACTGGCTTTGCGGTGTTGCTCATGAATTCGGTCACGCCACTGATTGACCATTACATTCGTCCACGCATTTACGGGCGAACTCGTGACGGCAAACCGATTGAAGGAGGTTAGTCATGAATTTGGAAACGATAAAAACCCAATTCGACGCGGCATTAGCCAAAATAAAAGTGTGGCTCAATCCTGAAAATTTAGAAAAGTTGCGCCCACAATTACGTTATCAAACAGGCGTGTTAGCAGGTTTTGCGTTGGCCGCCGCATTGTTATTAGGACTTGCCGATTTAGCAACACGCGGCGTGATTCAATTACGCCTCGAAGAAGATTTAAAAGCCAAACTCGAAGAAGTTATCCCCGCTGAAATACACGACAACGATTTGTTATTTGATACTGTGACATTGCCGTCTGCGGATGCAAATTTAGGCGCAAATGAAACGATTGTTTATTTAGCGAAAAAACAAGGCGACGTGAATGCTGTTTGTTTCAAATTCGTTGCGCCAGACGGTTATGCAGGTGCGATTAGTTTGGTGATGGGCATTGACAAAAATGGCGAGATTCTAGGCGTGCGGGTGATTTCACATACCGAAACTCCAGGTCTTGGCGACAAAATTGAAATCAGCAAATCGAAATGGATTTTAAGTTTCAACGGCAAATCGCTCGACAACGTCAGCTTTGAACAATGGGC
>CAIVBX010000344.1 GCA_903904275.1 uncultured Pseudomonadota bacterium | reverse complement strand
TGAAGCAAGCAGTGAATGTGGTCGCAACTACCTTGCAAAGTCTACAAAAAGAGTTGCAACGACTCACGATTGCTTCACGCGACGGACAATTAGCAGAACGCGGCAAACCTGAACAATTCCAAGGCGCGTATGCTGACGTAATTGGAGGCGTAAATGACATGCTCGATGCCATTTTGTTACCGATTGGCGAAGGAAATCGAATTTTAAGTTTAATTAGCGGTGGTGATTTACGTCAAAAAGTGGAAATTCCTTGCAAAGGCGACCACGAAAAAATGAAGCAAGCTGTAAATGGTGTGCATCATTGGTTGTCTGATTTAATTGTGTATGTAACTAAAATTGCTAACGGTGATATGACCGCCGAAATGGCAAAAGCCTCTAATGATGATCAAATTCATGAGTGGTTGATGTTACTAAAACATAACATTCAGGCATTGGTAGATGACGCAAATATGTTAGTGATTGCGGCAATTGAAGGACGCTTGCAAACTCGCGCCGATGCCAGCAAACATCAAGGTGATTTCCGCAAAATCATCGAAGGTGTAAATAACACACTTGATAACGTCATTATTCCTTTGAACGAAGCGGTATCGGTTCTAATGGAAATGGAAAAAGGGGATTTGACCAAAACAGTCAATGGTGATTACAAAGGTCAACTCAAAGATTTCAAAGACACCATCAACAATACGATTTCTAAAATTTCCAGTGTTATCAGCGAAGTCAATACCGCCGCAACAAACATTGCCTCCGCTTCCGAAGAAGTGTCTGCAACCGCACAAAACATGAGTCAAGCCACCAGCGAACAAGCTAGCAGTGTTGAACAAACTAGTTCAGCCGTTGAACAAATGTCCGCGTCAATTAACCAAAATACTGAAAATGCCAAAGTCACCGACGGAATGGCATCGAAAGCCAGTAGTGAAGCCGTGCAAGGTGGCGAAGCGGTAAAAGAAACCGTCACGGCAATGAAAAGTATTGCGGGAAAAATTGGCATCATCGATGACATTGCTTATCAAACTAACCTACTCGCATTAAACGCAGCCATTGAAGCCGCACGCGCTGGTGAACATGGAAAAGGGTTTGCCGTGGTTGCCGCCGAAGTTCGCAAATTGGCTGAACGCAGTCAAATTGCCGCAAAGGAAATTGGTGCATTAGCTGAAAACAGCGTGGGCATGGCGGAAAGTGCTGGCAAATTACTCGATACCATCGTGCCGTCGATTAAAAAAACCTCTAGTTTGGTGCAAGAAATCACAGCGGCATCAGAAGAACAATCTTCTGGTGTAAGTCAAATCAATGTTGCCATGAATCAGCTTAATCAAGTCACCCAACAAAATGCCGCATCATCTGAAGAATTAGCGGCAACGTCTGAAGAAATGAGCGGACAAGCTGTGCAACTACAAGAGCTTATCAGTTTCTTTAAAATTGATGATTCGGGCGTTTCAAAACATGCTAAACCATCTGTACAAAAACTAACGCAACACGGACTAAAACATATTCATGATGAATCGGAATTTGTCCATTTTTAGGAGATGGGAATGAATGCAACAACACAAGACTCAACTCAAGATTTAGATGAACAACAATATCTGACATTTTCGTTGGGAGGCGAATCTTATGCAGCAAGCATCAGTCAGATTAAAGAGATTATTCAATACGGTGAATTGACCGAAGTACCGCGTATGCCTGATTTTATTCGCGGCGTAATTAACTTGCGCGGGTCGGTTGTTCCCGTTATCGATTTGAGTGCGCGATTTGGGAAACACGCCACCATCGTAGGTCGTCGCAATTGCATCATTATCGTCGAAGTAGCTGTTGATTCAGGGACACAAAACGTCGGTGTCATGGTCGATGCAGTCAATGCGGTGTTAGAAATTCCAGCTAACGAAATTGAACCTGCGCCAACGTTTGGCGCAAACATTCATACCGAATTTATTGCTGGAATGGGAAAAATTGATGGCAAATTTGTCATTATTTTAAGCATTCAAAATGTGTTATCCATGGATGATATGACGGCATTAGCTACGGTTTGTTCTGATTGAGTGCCAAAGTGAGTTTGTCAAAATTTGGCATTCTTTCTATCTTAAATTTTTTAGATAAATTAACAGGGGAATAAAATGTCATTTTTTGGCAAAAGCGTAAAACAAGCACAAATCGATGATCTCGTAAGAATCATCGAAAACATTTCAGAAGGCGAAATTGATAACCAAATCAATACTACAGGTGCAGAAACATTAACACCGATTCTGCGTGCATTGAAAAAGCTGCAAGATAAAAATCAAAAGCAGCAAGCTGACGAAACGGTTTTCAGAAAAGAGATGAGTTCCATTTTAAACAACGTGGTGAATGGAAAACTCGATGAGCGTATTTCGCTTGAATCCTTACCTGAAGGCGGTTTAAAAATAACAGGAAAAGAAATTAACGCCATCATTGAAGCAGTGGTTGCACCGTTAAAAGTAGCGGCAAATTATGTTGATCGCATTTCTAAAGGCGATATGCCACCCGTGATTACGGATACTTACAATGGCGATTTCAACACCATCAAAAACAATCTCAACACCTGCATCGAAGCGATTAACCGCATGGTCGCTGAAGCTGCCAATTTAGAAAAAGCCGCGATTGACGGACGTTTAGCGACTCGTGCGGATGCCAGCAAACATCAAGGCGATTATCGTAAAGTCGTGGAAGGCGTGAATAATTGTCTTGATGCCGTCATTAACCCGTTAAATGTAGCCGCGAATTATGTTGACCGTATTTCCAAAGGCGATATACCACCCGTGATTACAGATACTTACAACGGCGATTTCAATACCATCAAAAATAACCTCAATACTTGTATCGAAGCAATTAACCGCATGGTTGCCGAAGCCGCCAATTTAGAAAAAGCCGCGATTGATGGACGGTTAGTAACCCGTGCGGATGCCAGCAAACATCAAGGGGATTATCGCAAAGTTGTAGAAGGTGTGAACAATTGCCTCGATGCCGTTATTAACCCGTTAAATGTGGCAGCAAATTATGTTGACCGTATTTCCAGAGGAGAAATTCCAGACAAAATTACGGATTCTTACAACGGTGATTTCAACATATTAAAAAACAATCTAAATACTTGCATTGATGCAGTTGATACGTTGGTTGTTGATGCAAATATGTTAGCAATTGCAGCAGTAGAAGGCAGATTATCTACTCGTGCCGATGCGAGCAAACACCAAGGTGACTTCCGTAAAATTGTCGAAGGCGTAAATAACACACTCGACAACGTCATTATTCCTGTGAATGAAGTCGTATCCGTTCTAATGGAAATGGAAAAAGGTGATTTAACTAAATCGGTTAAAGGTGATTACAAAGGTCAGCTCAAAGATTTTAAAGACACCGTGAATAACACCATTTCTAAACTTTCCAGTGTTATCGGTGAAGTCAATACAGCGGCTTCTAACATTGCCTCTGCTTCCGAAGAAGTTTCCGCAACAGCTCAAAATATGAGTCAAGCCACTAGCGAACAAGCCGCAAGCGTTGAAGAAACTAGCTCTTCTGTTGAACAAATGTCGGCATCGATTAACCAAAATACGGAAAATGCGAAAGTCACCGACGGCATGGCATCGCAAGCCAGTAGTGAAGCGGTACAAGGTGGCGAAGCCGTAAAAGAAACCGTCAGCGCAATGAAAAGTATCGCAAGCAAAATTGGCATCATCGATGACATCGCCTATCAAACGAATTTACTTGCGCTAAACGCCGCTATTGAAGCCGCCCGCGCTGGCGAACATGGCAAAGGTTTCGCGGTGGTTGCCGCCGAAGTTCGCAAGCTCGCGGAACGCAGTCAAATCGCGGCAAAGGAAATTGGTGCGCTCGCTGAAAACAGTGTAGGAATGGCTGAAACCGCAGGGAAATTACTTGATACTATCGTTCCTTCGATTAAAAAAACATCCAACTTAGTGCAAGAAATCACCGCCGCCTCTGAAGAACAATCATCAGGTGTGAGTCAAATCAATGTCGCGATGAATCAGCTCAATCAAATCACCCAACAAAATGCAGCTGCATCAGAACAGTTGGCAGCAACCTCAGAAGAAATGAGTGGACAAGCAGCTCAACTGCAAGACCTTATCAATTTCTTTACGGTCAATGATTCGGGCGCTTCTGCAAAACGTTCTAAAGCGCCTCCTGTTAAGAGAGCAACTGCAACCGTAAAACATGTACACGATGAATCTGAATTTGTACGGTTTTAGTTATGGCACATGAATTGCCTTTAATTAAATTTAAGGCAATTCATCAAAAACCAAGTAAATTTTTTTAAACCCGTTAAGGAGAACAATATATGAAATTAACCGTAGCAAACAAAATGGTTTTGCTTATCTGTGCCGCTATTTTTGGATTGATTAGCCTCACATGGCTTGGTCAAAACAAAATGAATACGGTGTACGAAAAAACCAATTTCACGAATATCAATACCATTCCCGCCTTCATCGCACTTAATAAAGCGGGAACAAAATTAGGGAGTTTGCGTGTTCGTTTATATCGTCATGTATTAACAACCGATTCGGCAAAAATGCAAGAAGTAGAAGGGACAATTAGAGATGCACAAAACGACATTTCAAAAGCACTAAAAGACTATGAAAGCACCCTTGCAGATGACAAAGATAAACAAATGTATGCTGATGATGTGACTGCTTACCATGATTATCTTACTGGTGTAGAGCAAGTATTAACGCTTTCTCGCGACAACAAAAAAGATCAGGCGCGTGATATGTTGACGCAATACACGGCGGCAGCTCAAAAAATTACGTCTGTGCTAAGTGATCACCTAGATTACAACATCGCATTAGCTAACAAGGCATCAGATGAAGCTGTGGTCACTAAAGAGAATGCAAACCAAATATCTATTGTCATTGCGACCTTAGTTATTTTGGTGACGGCATTATTAGGCTGGTTTATTACACGCAATTTACTTAAATCTTTGGGTGGTGAACCAGAAGTAGCGGCTGAGGTTGCAAACAAAATTGCAAAAGGCGACCTCTCAAGTAGCATTGAGGTCAAAGACGGCGACACCAGTAGTATGTTTGCGGCGATGAAAAATATGGTGTTGGCAGTTCAAGCGTTAGTGAGAGATGCTGACACGCTGTCAAATTCAGCTATCGCAGGGCATTTGCGAACCCGCGCTGATGCAACCAAACATCAAGGTGATTTCAAATCTGTCGTAGATGGTGTGAACTTAACATTAGACGCTTTCGTGTCTTATTTAGACGGAATGCCTATGCCTGTTATGGTTATCGATAAAGAATTCAACATTCTTTACATGAACACACTTGGGGCTAAGTTGGGCAATACCGCGCAAGAAAAACTTAATGGGCAGAAATGTTTTAGCTATTTCAACACCGATGATTGCAATACAAACAAATGTGCTTGTGACCGCGCCATTAAAACAGGAAGCGTCTGCGAATCTCAATCGGTTGCTCGCGTTGGAAAACTTGAATTAGACATCAATTATTTTGGAACGCCGATTAAAAATCGCCAAGGTGAAATTATTGGAGCTTTCGAGGTGGTGATTGACCAAAGCGAAATCAAGAAAAACCAGCGGATTGCCAATAAAGTCGCTAACTATCAAGAAAAAGAAGTTGCGAAAATACAAACTGCGCTGGCTAAAATTTCTCAAGGCGTGCTTGAAATCAATGTCGATGTCGCAGAATCGGATTCGGACACGCAAAAATCTCGTGAAACGTTCGCCATTATTGCCAACGCGGTGAATCAAGTCATTGAATCCATCCGTAATTTAGTCAACGATGCAAATATGCTATCCGTTGCCGCTGTCGAAGGTCGATTAGCAACTCGCGCTGATGCCTCGAAACATCAAGGTGATTTCCGTAAAATTGTCGAAGGTGTTAATGAAACGCTAGATAGTGTGATTGCGCCTGTGAATGAAGTTGCAGCGGTTCTCACCGAAATGGAAAAAGGCAATATGACCAAAACGGTTAAAGGCGATTACAAAGGACAACTCAAAGATTTCAAAGATACCGTCAATAACACGATTGAAAAACTTGCGAGCATTATCGGCGAAGTAAATAGTGCAGCGGTTAATATCGCCTCCGCTTCCGAAGAAGTTTCTGCGACAGCACAAAACATGAGTCAAGCCACCAGCGAACAAGCGGCAAGTGTTGAAGAAACCAGCGCAGCAATTGAACAAATGTCCGCGTCAATCAATCAAAACACGGAAAATGCGAAAGTCACCGAAGGTATGGCGACTCAAAGCAGTAGTGAAGCGGTTCAAGGTGGCAAAGCGGTAAAAGAAACTGTCAGCGCAATGAAAAGTATCGCGAGTAAAATTGGTATCATTGACGATATTGCTTATCAAACCAACTTACTTGCATTAAATGCTGCCATTGAAGCAGCTCGCGCGGGTGAACATGGCAAAGGTTTTGCGGTCGTCGCAGCAGAAGTTCGCAAACTCGCTGAACGCAGTCAAGTGGCGGCAAAGGAAATTGGCGGTCTAGCAGAAAGTAGTGTCAGCATGGCAGAAAGTGCAGGAAAATTACTTGATACCATCGTGCCTTCGATTAAGAAAACCTCCGATTTAGTCCAAGAAATTACGGCGGCTTCTGAAGAACAATCCACGGGCGTAAGTCAAATTAACACAGCCGTGAATCAGCTTAATCAAGTGACCCAACAAAATGCGGCATCATCAGA
>CAIVBX010000343.1 GCA_903904275.1 uncultured Pseudomonadota bacterium | reverse complement strand
TTCGACCCTTCACGCATTAAATCGAGTTCGTCTAATGTTGTTTTTTCAAATTCAGCAACAATTTCTGTTCCATGCAAACGCTTTCCATCTACCCAAAAACGTTCCGTCCATTTCGCTAATTCAATCAATTCTTCAACAGTGGGTTCATGCCCTTCATGTTCATTGGGGTGAACGCCAACGGTGATAGAAATATCATCGTAATTAGCAACCAATTCACGCATGGCAGAATAATGTTCTAAATCAATTGAAATGCACAATAAATGTTCAATTTGTTCTGCACGAATGTGTTGCATTAAGCACGCAAAATCATTCTCGTAAGGTTTTAAATCAAGGCGGTCAAGATGACAATGTGAATCGATAAACATAATTTTCCTTTTTTTACATCGTATAAGTTGGGCGACCTGATTGGTGTATTCCAGCTAAATAATTTTCAATTTTATTTTTAACCGCAATATCTTGTTCACCGAATTGAATGCCAATGCCTGCCGAACGATAACCATCTGAACCAACAGGTGTTTTCCAAACCACTTTGCCATTTATCGGAAAACGTTCCGCATCGGACATTAAACTAAGCAACATAAAAACATCTGCACCTAATTCATATTCGCGAGTTGTAGGAATAAAAATGCCGCCATTTTTCACAAAGGGCATATAAGACGCATAAAGCGCGTTTTTATCTTTAAGCGAAAATGACAACACGCTTTGATTAGATTGTTCAGCCATGATTTAACTCCGATTCAAAATTGCCCACGCGATTAAAATTTCTTCCCATAAAACTTGTTTGTTGATTTGTGTTTCGATGCGTTGCCGACTTTGTAATAACAAATCATAAAATTCATATAATTTTAACGGATTTACACGCGATGAAAGTTCACTTAATTCGCGTTTAAAATCGGCATGATACAAATTTTTGGGCGAACTTTGGTGACGATAACGCATTAAATCAATGACCCATGAACTTATCCAAAATAATAATGTGGCTTCGGGTAATTTCAGCCATTTTTCAGCAATAATAACAGGATGATTTTTTTGATTTGCGACCGCTAAAAATTCGCCAAAACAATCACGGCGTTGTGTTAAATGTTCATCGGTGGCGTATTTTTGTGCAAGTAATGGCGAACCCTGTGCGAGATTTAAAACAATCTCAGAATTTGCTGTTTTTTGTGAAAGCCATTGTAAAACCAAACTTTTTTCAGGCATTGCCATCGTAAATTTTTGACAACGACTTTTAATCGTTGCAGGCAATTTATTCATGCGATGCGTGACTAAAATTAAAATAGTGCGTTCTGTGGGTTCTTCCAAGTATTTTAAAAACGCATTTGCTGCTGCATTGTTTAACGCATCGGCAGGATGAATCAGTACAACACGATAACGTTCAAATTGTGGTTTTAAACTTAATTTTTCCATCAAATTACGAATTTGAGCAATCGTGATATTTTTGCCAATTTCTTCGGGTTTTATATCCATAAAATCGGGGTGTGTGTCGGCTTTGAGCAATAAACAACTGCTGCATTCTCCACAACTAAAACCGCCATTTTTAGGATGTTCACAAAGCAGCGCATAAGCAAATTGTTCTGCTAAATGTTGTTTACCAATGCCTAATGCGCCGTTAATCAATAATGCCTGCGGGACACGATTTTGCTGAATGTAATTTTGTAATTGTTGCCATTCATTTTGTTGCCAAGGATATAAATTCATCTCAACAACGGACTTAAAACGTTAATAATGATTTGTTGAATATCAGTAAGTTGCTGGTTTGCTTTGATGAGTTTAATTCGTTGTGGATGAATTTCAGCTTGCAACAAATAGGCACGACGCACATTTTCAAAAAATTGCATGGTTTCAGATTCAAAACGGTCAAATTCGCCACGTTTTCCCGCGCGTTCCATACCAATTTTGACAGGCGCATCGAGTAATATCGTTAAATCAGGACGCAAACTGCCTTGCACTAAATTTTCCAATCCTTCAATTGTGCTAATTTTCATATTTCGTCCACCGCCTTGATACGCATAAGTTGCATCGGTAAAACGGTCACAAATCACCCAATCGCCTCGCGCTAAGGCAGGTTCAATAACGTGTTTGATGTGTTGCGCTCTTGCAGCGAACATCAATAATAATTCCGCTTCTTCAGCAATGGCTTCGCTTTTTTTGTCGAGCAATAAGGTGCGTAATTTTTCAGCTAATTTCGTTCCACCAGGTTCGCGTGTGAGAATGACAGGGATTTTTCGTGCTTGCAAATACTCAAAAACAAACGTGACATTTGTGGTTTTACCAACGCCTTCGCCGCCTTCAAACGTAATAAATTTTCCTCTGCTCATGCTCAAATTTCCTCACGTTCTTTTAACGTGCAATATAGTTTCTCAACTTCTTCTCGCGCCCACGGTGTTTTTCGCAAAAAAATCAAACTCGATTTAATACTAGGGGCATTGTAAAAACAGCGAATTTCAACCAATTTACTCAATTTGCGCCAACCATAATGAGCAACGACTTCATTGAGTAAGTTTTCTAGTGTTACGCCATTTAAATGTCGATGAAGTTTTTTGTCAGTCATGGAATTGCCTCGTTTTTATGGCGTTGATACGTTTCAACTGCTGCATTGTGCGCTTCTAATGTGGATGAAAAAACATGCGTGCCGTCGCCTTTTGCAACGAAAAATAACGCTTCACTTGAATCGGGATGTAAGGCAGCATGAAGTGCTTCGCGTCCTGCCATCGCAATCGGTGTTGGCGGTAAGCCTTTGAAAGTATAAGTATTATAAAGTGTTGGGTTTTGCAAATCAGCGGTTTTAATGTCGCCTTGATAGGATTCGCCCATTCCATAAATCACTGTTGGATCAGTTTGTAACATCATATTTTGTTGCAAACGGCGCGTAAAAACGCCTGAAATTTGCGGACGTTCAAACGGCACGGCAGTTTCTTTTTCAATAATTGAAGCCAAAATTAACGCTTGATAAGGCGTTGTAATCGGTAAATTTTCAGCGCGATGTTGCCATTCTTCGGCTAAAACAAGCTGCATTTTGGTGTAAGCGCGTTTCAAAATCGCCACGTCGGTCGTATGTTTTTCAAAAAAGTAAGTATCAGGAAAAAATAAACCTTCAGGATGATTTTGCGAAATGTTTAATTTTGTTGGAATTTGTTCAATCGAAACATTCGGCAACGTGTGTTGAATAGCAAAATTTTTATCTAATTCTTGGCGAATTTGTTTGAAGTTCCAGCCTTCAGGAAATGTAATTAAATGTTGTTTTACTTTTCCTTGAATGAATAACGCTAAAATTTGCGGGATAGTCGAGTTCACCGCAATTTCATATTCTCCCGATTTAATTTTCTTATTTTCGTTGTTTCGTTTCGCTAAAAATTTGAACCAAAACGGTTTAATTTTGACGTTTTGAGCCACTAATTTGTCCGTAATTTTTGTGAGCGAATCGCCTTTTTCAATTTCAATCGTAATAGGTTTATCGAAAATTGTTGGATTGCTGATTGCACTTTCGTAATCCATCCAAAGCCAGCCACCAAAATAACTTAAACCAATCAGCGTGTAGCCTGCGATTTTATTTAACTTCATAACGCTACCTGTTTTTGTTTTTCGATTTCAAGCATGAATTGTAATTTTTTGGTGATGTCACCGATGGAAAAATGTTGTTGTTCGATTTGTTGCACACCGCAAATGCCCATAATCGAATTACAAACAAAAATTTCGTCTGCCTCGAAAAGATTTTCAACAAAAAAATTGTGTTCCATTACGCGCATTTTTTCAAAAACCCAACCACGCAAAATCCCCGCAATCCCGCATAAATTAAGCGATGAGGTAAAAAGTTCACTGTTTTTTGCGTAAAAAAGATTCGTCATTGTGCCTTCAATTACACGTCCATTGAAATCCAACATAATCCCTTCATGAATCAAATTATCTTGCCATTCTGCACGCGCTAAAATTTGTTCTAAACGGTTTAAATGTTTCATGCCTGCAAGTGTTGGATTTAAACCTAATCGCGTGTTGCAAATTCGCGCCACAATGCCATCGGTGTAATAACTTTGCGGATAATCAGGAAATGGATGCAAACTCAACATGCGTGTTGGTTTGATGTTTTCAGGTTGACGATAACCGCGCCCACCTGTGCCACGAGTAATAATAATTTTTAACACTGCGTCGCCTGCGTTTTCGCAAAGCTGCGAAATTTCAGCACGAGATACATTCAAATCGAATTTTGGCAAATAAAGCCTTTGTGAATCTCGATTTAGACGTTGTAGATGTTGCTCAAGAAAAATCGGGGTATTTTCGCGGACTTCGATAGTTTCAAAAAGTCCATCGCCATATTGAAAACCACGATCCATGATTGCAATAGTGTCTCGTTGTTCACCATTGACGAGCATTTTCACAAATCGTGGTTTGAGTGAGATTTTATTGGTAACGCTTGAAAACTAACGTGCCGTTTGTGCCGCCAAATCCAAATGAATTCGACATGGCTACGTCAATTTTCATTTCCCGCGCCGTGTTTGGCACATAATCCAAATCACATTCTGGGTCTTGATTTTCTAAGTTAATCGTTGGTGGTGCAATTTGATTTTGAATGCTCAACGCTGTCAAAACGGCTTCAATCCCACCCGCTGCACCTAACATGTGACCAATCATTGATTTTGTTGAACTCACCGCGACTTTGTAAGCGTGTTCACCTAATGCTGCTTTCATGGCTTGTGTTTCACCTAAATCGCCTGCTGGCGTTGATGTGCCGTGTGCGTTGATATAATCCACATCTGAAACGTTCAAACCTGCGTCGTGCAAGGCATTTCTCATACAACGCGCCGCACCTTCGCCACCTTCAGAAGGCGTTGTAATGTGATAAGCATCGCCGCTCATGCCAAAACCAACTAATTCTGCGTAAATTTTTGCGCCGCGTGCTTTGGCGTGTTCAAGTTCTTCCAAAACAACTACACCTGCGCCATCGCTTAATACAAAACCGTCGCGGTCTTTATCCCACGGACGACTTGCTTGTTGTGGTGCATCATTGCGACGTGAAAGAGCTTTTGCACTGGCAAAACCACCCATTGCCGTTGGCGAAGTGGTACAACGTTCTGCGCCGCCTGCAATCATGACATCTGCATCGCCGTATTGAATCAAACGCGCGGCATCACCGATATTATGCGTGCCTGTTGCACAAGCTGTAACGATTGCATAATTCGGACCTTTCAATCCGTATTTAATCGACAAATTTCCTGAAATCATGTTGATAATGTTACCTGGAACGAAAAACGGTGAAATGCGACGCGCTCCACTTTTTTCATACGTTGCATGGCATTCTTCAATGCCTGTAATGCCACCAATTCCCGAACCAATCGCCACACCAATACGTTCAGCATTTTCTTCGGTCACAACCAAACCTGAATCTTCAAACGCCTGACAACCTGCTGCAATACCGTAATGCACGAAACCATCCATACGTTTCGCATCTTTTTCTGCAATATATTGGCTAATATCAAAATTGCGAATCACGCCACCAAAAGTGGTTGCGAAAGTGGAAATATCAAAAGAATCAATTGCGCTGATGCCACTTTTGCCGTTAATAATTCCAGCCCAAGTGTCTGCAACTGTGTTTGCTAAAGGCGTAACTGCACCTAATCCTGTGATGACGACTC
>CAIVBX010000342.1 GCA_903904275.1 uncultured Pseudomonadota bacterium | reverse complement strand
CATTATTTTCTGTACTGTCTATCCCTATGTAACTACTTCGCTCGTTCATGGTTTTACCCTAGTTGTTGAAATTGGAGCAAAGTTTATGGCGAATCGGTGTAAAAATGTTGTTAAATTTTCAGCGGAAGATTGCACATTCTAATAATTAAAACGCTCCGCCATTCACCAAAAACAACGTTCCAATGCTGGCAAAAAATCCCAACAAAATAGCTGGCATCCAGCGTAAATGAAAAGTAAATGTATAGCCTTCGCCTTCTTTCATAACACCTTTCATCAACCCCAACACATGAAGTCCTGGCGCAGAACCAATCGCTAATAAACTTCCACCAACGCCAAGCGTCAAGGTCAATAATAACCATTGTCCGTTTGGAAAATCAGGGTGCATATTCAATACTGCAAACATCAATGTGCCGTTATCAATTGCCGCTGACGACAAACCAATCAATGTATTAGCTAAGGTCGGACTGATTTCAACAAATAAATACTGCGCCATAGCATCTAAATAACCCAAGAAACTTAACGCGCCCACAATCATCATCGCACCATAGAAAAATAACAACGTGTCCCAATCAACGCCAGCAATACATTTGAAAATATCGAACCCTTTTTGTGATTCATCACAACCTACTTTTTCCGATTTTGTTAGGTAAAAACAGAAAAATTCTAATAACGCTAAACCAAACATCATCCCAGCAATAGCAGGCATTTCAAGAAATACATTCGATAAAATTGTAATGCTAAATGTAAGAATAAATATCAAAACAACGCCAACGCTGCCACGTTTTAATTTAGGGGTTTCTTTCACAAAAGTAGGTGTTTCAGCAGGTACAGAAAAGTGCATAATCGCCGCTGGCACTAAAAAATTAACGATGCAAGGAATGGTCAACGCGAAAAATTCGGTGAAGTGCAACATATTTTGTTGCCAAACAAAGAAAGTCGAAATACCGCCTAAAGGACTGACTGTCCCGCCAGCATTCGCGGCGATAACAGCATTCAAACCTGCTAGTCCGACAAATTTTGGTTGGTCTTTTCCGATGGCTAAAATGATATAGCCCATCAACAAACCAACGGTTAAACTACTGATAACCAAAGACAGCACAAAAGCTATCACGCCTGTAATCCAAAATAATTGTCGATAATTGTATTGTCGATTAACAAGCAAAATTCGTAGCCCATCAAAAATACCGCGCTCTGTCATGGCATTTAAATAAGTCATCGATACTGTAATAAACAAAAACAATTCAGCATAAGCCGTTAGATTGCTTTTAAACGAAGCGACCGCTGCCTCTGCTGTTCCATATTGAATATAGTAGAAAAGAAAGATAACAAACCAAATTAAAGCCGAACCTAATACCATTGGCTTTGATTTACTCATTTGGGTCATATCTTCGGTCATCGCCAAAATGTAGACAAATACAGTCATTGCAACAGCAAAATAACCAACAAAATGCGTTTTTAAATCTAACGGTTGCGCGGCTTCTTCTGCAAAAACGAGTGATGGCAACAGCAAAAATAAGACAACAGAAAGCCCTAGACCGCTCTTAACGAGTGCCTTTTTCATGTGAATCTCCTAAAAGTTTTGGTAAGTGTTTAATTTTCACCAGCGTAAAGGCGATAACCAATGCCAGCTTCGGTGAGTAAATAGCGTGGACGAGCGCAATCGATTTCTAATTTTTGCCGCAGTTGCCGCATATAAATTCGTAAATAATGGCTATGTTCAATGTAGGACACGCCCCAAATTTTTTCGAGTAATTGTCTGTGCGTGACCACAAAACCCGCATTGCGAACCAGAATAGAAAGCAAATTAAATTCAATAGGCGTGAGGTGGATTTCTTTTTCAGCCACAAAAACTTGCCGCTTGGTCAAATCCACTTTCAAATCATCGACCTGAAAAATCTCTTGAATCGCGTTAGGTAATTTCGCCGTGCGTCTGAGCAACGCTCGAATGCGTGATAACAATTCGGCGGTGTTAAATGGTTTGGTTAAATAATCATCTGCGCCATTGTCTAAGGCTAAGGTGATGTCACTTTCTTGATTTCGCGCCGACAGCACGATAATCGGCAAATCCGTCCAAGTGCGTAAGCGACAAATCAGCGTTTGCCCGTCAATATCAGGCAATCCCAAATCGAGAATGAGCAAATTAGGACGTTGACTACGCACTTCGACTAATCCATCTCGCCCCGTTGAAATAGCGATGACCGAATAATTTTGATTTTCGAGTGTGGTGGTGAGTAACGACCGAAATTGTGGGTCATCTTCAACCACTAAAAGTAAGGGCGATGTGTTTTTCATAGTGTTAAACCACTTTCTTCTAAATCCATCACAGGCGGTTTTTCCAAAACGGGTAAATTAAATTTCATTTCTAAACCACCACCTTCGCGAAGCAGAGCATGAATTTCACCGCCATGTGCTTCAACAATGGCGCGACATATCGACAAACCTAAACCCACGCCGCTTTGTGCGCTTTCGGTACGAATTTGAAAAAACTTGTCGAAAATCTTTTTCAACAAATTTTCAGGAATTCCCAAACCTCGGTCTGCGATAGAAATGGTTAAACTCGAAACGTTTGGCTCGACGAAAATATCAATCGGTAGTTCGACAGGTGAGTATTTATCCGCGTTGTCGAGCAAATTCACAATGACTTGTTGCAACAACACGGCATCAACATGAATCAACGCCAAATCTTGAGCGATATGTAAATTGACTTGCCGATATTTCAATTTTTTATCTAAACAACGCAATGCACTGCCAATGATTTCTTCGGGCGCATACCATTCTTTGTTTAAAACAACTTCGCCCGTTTCGAGTTTTGCCATTTCGAGAATTTTTGTTGTCAAATCAGAAATGCGTTGTGCTTCTTCGGCAATTGCGTTGGCGAGTTTTTTTCGACTGTTTTCACTCAATCGTTCTGCATCGGTTTCTAATGTTGTCGCTGCACCGATAATCGTGGCTAACGGCGTTCGTAAATCATGGGAAATACTGCTCAATAGCGAATTACGCAACGCTTCGGTTTGCATTTTTAGTGTGGCTAGTTATAAGTCTTCTCCCGAGGGGTCTGGGGGAATCGGGAATTTTGGCCAAGTATTTATTTCAGTCAAAGAAAAAGGCTCAAAGAAATACTCCTGCTATATTCATTTAACTTTAACTACCCCAAATGGTACTGGGGCAGGATTTGAGGACCCTCTTGCAAAGCTAATAGATAACTTTGAATCGTATCTTCAAGACAATAAAAATACAATAACTCCTGTTAAATGAAGCAGTCTGAGAAGGCAATAATAAGGGTTTTTAATAAATCATTCTTGACCGTTATAAGTAAATCTGATATAGTTAATTTCACTTTTAGGGCCATTAGCTCAGCTGGTAGAGCAGGACACTCTTAAT
>CAIVBX010000341.1 GCA_903904275.1 uncultured Pseudomonadota bacterium | reverse complement strand
GGCGATGTGGTTTTGATTGAAGCTGGGGATTTTGTACCTGGTGATGGCGAAGTGATTGAAGGCGTTGCGTCGGTCGATGAAAGTGCGATTACGGGTGAAAGTGCGCCTGTGATTCGTGAATCGGGTGGCGATTTTAGTTCGGTAACAGGCGGCACGCGGGTTTTATCGGATTGGCTGGTTGTGAAAATCACCGCAAATCCTGGTGAATCCTTTTTAGACCGCATGATTGCGATGGTTGAAAACGCTAAACGCCAAAAAACGCCGAATGAAATTGCCTTAACGATTTTGTTAGTCGCATTGACGTTAGTTTTCTTGATGGCGACGGTAACGTTATTGCCATTTTCATTGTATGCGGTAGAAATCTCAGGCGCAGGTGAACCCATTACGATTACGGTGTTAGTGGCGTTACTCGTTTGTTTAATTCCGACTACGATTGGCGGTTTGTTATCGGCAATTGGCGTGGCGGGAATTGGTCGCATGATGCAAAAAAATGTCGTTGCCACGTCGGGCAAAGCCGTTGAAGCGGCTGGCGATATTGATGTGTTGATGCTCGATAAAACGGGAACAATTACATTAGGAAATCGACAAGCATCGGCGTTCATAAATGCTCGCGGTGTCAATGATTCGCAACTTGCTGATGCCGCACAATTAGCCTCATTAGCAGACGAAACCCCCGAAGGTCGCAGTATTGTGGTTTTAGCCAAACAACGTTACGGCTTACGCGAACGCGATGTGCATTCATTGGGTGCAACATTCGTGCATTTCAGCGCACAAACTCGGATGAGTGGCGTGAATATGGAAGGGCGACAAATTCGCAAAGGTGCAGCAGAAGCGATTCGTGCTTATGTGGAAGAATTGGGCGGTTCGTTTCCGCCTGATTTAAACAAAATGGTTGATGACGTGGCGCGTCGAGGCAGTACACCGCTTGTGGTTGCAGAAGGCACGCGCGTTTTAGGTGTGATTGAACTCAAAGATATTGTGAAAGGCGGCATCAAAGAACGTTTTGCTGAATTACGCCAAATGGGCATTAAAACCATCATGATTACAGGTGATAACCGTTTGACGGCGGCGGCAATTGCGGCAGAAGCTGGGGTTGATGATTTTCTTGCCGAAGCCACACCAGAAGCAAAACTTAAATTGATTCGTCAATATCAAGCCGAAGGACGTTTAGTGGCGATGACAGGTGACGGCACAAACGACGCGCCAGCACTTGCACAAGCTGATGTTGCCGTGGCAATGAACAGCGGCACGCAAGCCGCGAAAGAAGCGGGAAATATGGTGGATTTGGATTCTAATCCAACAAAATTGATTGAAATTGTCGAAACGGGAAAACAAATGCTCATGACACGCGGCGCGTTGACGACGTTTAGTATCGCAAACGATGTCGCAAAATACTTTGCCATTATTCCAGCGGCGTTTGCGACAACTTATCCCGCTTTAAACGTGTTGAATGTGATGGAATTAGCCACGCCTGCAAGCGCGATTTTGTCAGCGGTAATTTTTAACGCCTTGGTCATTATCGCTTTGATTCCGATTGCGTTAAAAGGCATTAGCTATAAACCTGTGAGCGCGGCGACGTTGTTACAAAACAATTTGCTGATTTACGGCGTAGGCGGTTTGATTGTGCCATTCATCGGCATTAAAGCCATCGACCTTATTTTGGTTACACTCGGTTTAGTTTAAGGAGCTAGCCATGATTAAGCATTTAAAACCTGCTCTCATTTTATTTTTAGCATTAAGCGTTTTAACAGGTGTTGTGTATCCGCTTGTTGTAACAGTTCTAGCGCAAGCGATTTTTCCAGAAAAAGCCGAAGGTAGTTTATTGACCGACGGCAAAGGAAAAATCATGGGTTCAGAATTGATTGGTCAACAGTTCAGCGAACCACGTTATTTTTGGGGACGACCTTCAGCGACTTCGCCAAACGCTTACAATGCCGCTGCGTCGAGTGGTTCAAATTTGGGAACGAATAATCCTGCGTTAGTCGATGCCGTTAAAACTCGCATTGACGCATTAAAAGCGGTGGATTTCGATAATAAAACGTCGATTCCTGTGGATTTGATTACGTCGTCAGGCAGTGGATTAGACCCGCATATCAGCATCGCAGCGGCGAATTATCAAATCAATCGTGTGGCAAAAGCGCGTCATGTTTCGCCAGAAAAACTCCGTGCGTTAATTGACGAAAATACCGAATCGCGCCAACTCGGTTTTTTAGGTGAACCGCGTGTGAATGTGTTGAAGTTGAATTTGGTATTAGATGCTTCAGAGTAAAAGCTATGAAATCTCAATGCTGTTGGTTGATATTTACTGTTTTGTCATGTATGTCACAAGCAGAAGCAACTACTTACAACAGCGAGCCATACGCTTTACCGCCAACTAAAGCGTATCTTGATAGTTGTCAGAAAAAGGCTTTGCAATTACATCAGGGCAGAATCGAAAAGCAACAAGTTTTGCATCGAGACGGGCGTTTCATACTGCAATATGAAATACAGGTTGATGATGGTACGCAATGGATTGTTCAATGTGATTTGGAAACAGGACAGATGATTGGAGAATGATAAACTGAACTAAACAGTTTATTTCCCATTTAAGCCCCAATCCTTACGAAATCCTTACACCAAAAGCTATAACATGCAACGCATGATTTTGATTGTGTTGCAGGTTATAGCGTCATGAAAATTAGATGGAATATCATCGTCCATTCATTTTTAAGCCTTTTCGTACCACTAGTTTTAACACTAGTGGCATGGTTTTTTCATGACATTCTCATTCCTAGCAACGTTCTCCTGATTTATTTGTTAGGCGTATTTTTTGTTGCGATTCTGTCTTCTGTTTTAGCGTCGTTAATCAGTGCGGCAACTTTTAAATTTTTCTTCTCACCGCCCATTTTTTCTTTAAAAATTGCAGACTTCGATAATTTGATGGGATTGGTCATCATGCTTATCGTCGGAACTGTGACCAGTAAATTAACCGAAAATTTGCGAGTCAAATCCAAACTCATCGAAAACAAAGAACGCAAAGCCTCCGCACTTTATGGATTAAGCAAAGCCTTAGCCGAATCCCGTTCTGAAAAAGAAATTATCCATGTTGCCGTGCATCACATTTATGCCGAATTTAAAAGTTTGAACACGTTTTTATTTCCCGACAGGCAACGGCTTGTGCATTATCCCGACGAATCGCCTTTAAACATTTCTTTACAAACCGTTAATTTGAATGTCGCTAATTGGGCATTTCAGCACGGACAAATTGCAGGGAAAGATACCGCTAATTCACCGAATGAATCTTGTGTTTATATTCCGCTATAACTAACGCATCATAATTTGGAGTGATAATGTAACCTCAGTTCGACATAAGAATTAAGAGATGATGGTCAATAAATCTTTGCGGCGTATATTTAATGAAGGCTTCTTTTCTTGGTATGAATAACCTGAGTTCGAGATAAAAGTTATTGATAACATTAGGTTTTATTTTGTATCAAGAATTTTTGCACGCTAAATCAGTCAATTGGGCAGTATTTTCGGCTCTAAAACGATAGATAATTGAATAATAGCCATCAAAAACCGAAAAACAGTGCGAAAATATAAATAGCAACTCATTGATTTAAAATCATAAAAATTGTAATTTCTTACGTCGAACTCAGGTTAAATAGCTGATGTAAAATCATTGCAAGTAGCTTTTTTTGAAAGAGTTTTTTTGTCAAACATCTATTCTTTCAAATTTTTACAAAGGCTGCTTTCTTATATCGAACTGAGGTTAATGTAGCTATATCAATAGTATTTGGAATTCCGTATGGCATACCCAGCTCAATTTAGAAAAAAACTTCTTTCAATCATGGCAAAAGAAGGACTGACAATAGAAGAAGGCGCAAAACGTTTCGCAGTAGGGAAACGTGAGTATTTCACGTTGAAAAAACAATCCAGACCCGATATTCAAACGTAAAATTGATATGGATGCGTTAAAAAAAGAGTTGGATGCCCGCTATTTTATTGGGATTTTTCGCCAGTATCGGAACGCTTTTTTAATCAATGGCGGGACGTTTTAATTGTTAGGGCTAAAAAATTTAACAACATTTTTACATCGACTCACCATAAACTTCGCTCCAATTTCAACAACTGGTAATAAACGCATGAAAAACGTAACACATAGCCATTTTTCTTTCACTGCAATTTCTATGGGCATTGCTTTGGCGTTAGCTAAATCACTTATAGAAGCAACGACTTTATTGGAAGCTGCAGGCGATCCAAATGAAAGTAGTTTTATGAAAAATAATGGCTTAAAAATCGGTGGCAGGAGCAATGCAGGGATTACCTATAACGTTTTGCCAGCCCTGCAAATAACTTCAATGGTCCTGTGACTTTTGGCGACCGTTCAGGCGAGTTTCAACTTAACCAATTGAATCTATTCATTCAACGCGCTGTTGCAACTGAAGGAACAAGTTGGAGCAGATGGCGCACGTCCATTTGGCAATTCAAAACAAGACCAATTTTTATTTTCAACCGATTTTTCTATCAATTTTTAATTGTCTAGAAATCAAAGGAAAGCATCATGAAATCCTTAAAAGGTTCTGTTGTCGCGTTGGTTACACCGTTTAACGATGATTCTGAGCAATCTGTAAATCTTGAAAAAGTTGCTGAATTAGTCAGATTACACGCTAATTGCAATACTGCCGCGATTGTTCCTTGTAGCACAACGGGTGAATCGCCGACATTGCTAAGAGAAGAATGGGAAGCCGTTTTATCAACGGTCATTCAGGAAGCGAAAAATACGAATCTCAAAATCATTCCTGCAACTGGTTCAAACAGCACAAGAGAAGCGGTGAGATTAACGGAACGGTCAGCAGAATTAGGCGCAGATGCTTGTTTGGTGGTAACACCGTATTACAACAGACCTAGTCCCGAAGGCATCATGGCGCATTTTCAAGAATTGGATAAAGTCGGTATTCCTTTGATTCTCTACAATGCACCAAGCAGAACGGGCTTAGATTTAAGTACAAATTTGATTGTGCAATTGAGTGAAAAGTTTCCATCCATTATGGGATTGAAAGCCTCCAATGGCGACCTTGACCAAGTAACAGAAGTCATTTGTAAAACGTCTAAATTGGGTCGTCAATTTTCTGTTTTTTCAGGCGATGACTCGCTAACATTACCGATTCTTTCGGTTGGTGGTGTTGGTGTAATTTCAGTTGCGGCAAATGTTATCCCGCTGGTGATGGATGACTTAGTGGCTAGTTTTATGCGTTCAGATTTGAATCAGTCAAGAGCTATTATGCACGCCATTCATCAATTTTGCCGTGCGTTGGTGAAATTGGATTCAAATCCTGTTCCGATTAAATCTATTATGAATAGTTTAGGAATGAATGTCGGTTCATGTCGCAAACCATTAGTGGATTTATCAAAAGATAAAGCTGACATTCTTTTAGAAGAATTGCGCTTGATAACTAACCATCAAGAAAATTAAACTGCTATAAAATCACGTCAATTACGATAAATTACATGAGATATATTTTAAGTATTGATAAAACCATTAACGTACTTTTAATTTTGTCAGTTGTTGGTATTGGTATCACGTTAGAGCCAGAGCTGTTTAAAATACGAAGTGATTGGCGTGAAGTGTTGCAACGATTATGTTTGTCGTATGTGTCGAGCTATATCTTTTTCTTTGTTGTGGTTCATGTAAAAAAAGAGAAAGACAAAGAGAATATAAACAGTTTTATTGTGCCTAAAATTTTAGCGGCTTGTTCGCAATGGAAACCGCAGTTAAGAGATATTTGTAATGCGGCGAGTGTTGTCATTCCAGAAGAATTACCTGATAGAGAATTTATCACTAATGCGTTCTTGAAAATTAACCCGAATGCTTGTTCGCCATTAAGAAATAAACAGGGGGATTATGCAAATTGGCAAGAGTATTTTTGGTATCACAAAACGCGCGTGGATGGATTTATTTGTGTTGTCACTGACAAAATGCCGTTTTTGGATTCTAAACTGGTAAAACTTTTATCTGAACTGAGCGAATGTGAGCATTTTCAATACTTAGAACTGTTGGAAACGTCTGTGAGTAACAACAAAAATTTGTCATTTTTAGCAGATAGATTTCACGCATACTGTCTTAAATCGCAGGAGTTAGAAACCTATGCTAATAACAAACTTCATATAAAATAATTTTTCAAAATTTAACAACATTTTTACACCGATTCGCCATAAACTTTGCTCCAATTTCAACAACTAGGGTAAAACCATGAACGAGCGAAGTAGTTACATAGGGATAGACAGTACAGAAAATAATG
>CAIVBX010000340.1 GCA_903904275.1 uncultured Pseudomonadota bacterium | reverse complement strand
TTTTGAAGCCTTGGTTTTCAAAGCCTCGCGCGGCATCGAGGATATTTACGAACTGACTTATATTCGCAAAGATGGCAGTCGTTTTCCTGCGGTGGTTTCGATTACTGCGTTGCGCGATAACGAAGAAGATATTATCGGCTATTTGTTAATTGGTACGGATAACACCGCGAGAAAACAAGCCGAAGAAGCCTTATTGAAAGCGGATGCTTTGCAAAGTGCGATTTTTAACAGTGCAAATTTTTCAAGTATTGCGACCGATGCAAAAGGCGTGATTCAAATTTTCAACGTGGGTGCAGAACGAATGCTTGGTTATGCGGCGGCAGATGTGATGAACAAAATTACTCCCGCCGATATTTCTGACCCGCAAGAAGTGATTACTCGCGCTCAAGCCTTGAGTAATGAGCTTGGAACATCCATTACACCTGGTTTTGAAGCCTTGGTTTTCAAAGCCTCGCGCGGCATCGAGGATATTTACGAGCTGACTTATATTCGCAAAGACGGTAGCCGTTTCCCTGCGGTCGTATCAGTTACGGCATTACGCGATGCACAAGGCATTATTATTGGTTATTTGTTAATTGGTACAGACAACACCGCGAGAAAACAAGCCGAAGAAGCTCTAATCAAAGCAGGAGCGTTACAAAATGCGATTTTTAACAGCGCGAATTTTTCTAGCATTGCCACCGACGCAAAAGGCGTGATTCAAATTTTCAATGTTGGCGCAGAAAAAATGCTCGGTTATGAAGCCGCCGATGTGATGAATAAAATCACGCCTGCCGATATTTCTGACCCGCAAGAGGTGATTACTCGCGCTCAGGCGTTAAGCGATGAACTCAGCACACCGATTACACCAGGTTTTGAAGCCTTGGTTTTCAAAGCCTCGCGCGGCATCGAAGACATTTATGAACTCACTTACATTCGTAAAGATGGCAGTCGTTTTCCTGCGGTCGTATCGGTAACAGCGTTGCGTGATGCACAAGGCGCAATTATCGGTTATTTGTTGATTGGCACAGATAACACTATTCACAAACAAATCGAAGCAGAACAAACCCTTTTAGCCCAACGGCTACGCGACCAACAGTTTTACACACGCTCTTTATTTGAATCGAACATCGACGCGCTAATTACGACCGACCCATCTGGGATTATTACGGACGTAAATAAACAAATGGAAGTGCTGACAGGTTGCACCCGTGATGAGTTAATCGGTGCGCCATTCAAAAATCATTTCACCCATCCCGAACAAGCAGACGCGGGAATTCGGTTAGTTATCAATCATAAAAAAATCACAAATTACGTTTTAACTGCCCGTTCGATTGAAGGCAAAGAAACCGTTGTTTCTTATAACGCCACCACTTTTTACGATAGAAATCGAAAATTACAAGGCGTATTCGGAGCGGCGCGAGATATTACGGAACTCAAACGATTAGACCAAGTTCTACGCGAAAAAAATATCGAATTAGAAAACGCCACGTTAGTGGCTGAAAAAGCGAATCTCGCAAAATCTGATTTTCTATCCAGTATGAGCCATGAATTACGCAGCCCGTTAAATGCGATTTTAGGTTTTGCAGAGTTAATGGAATCCGACCCAATTCCGCCAACACCAAGTCAAAAAGCCAGCCTCGCGCAAATCGTAAAAGCAGGTTGGCATTTGCTTACATTGATTAACGAAATTTTGGATTTAGCCAAAGTCGAATCCCGACAAATGCCATTATCAAAAGAAGCGGTTTCATTGTCGGAAGTGATTTTGGAATGCAAGGCAATGGTTGAACCGCTCGCAAAACAACAAAGCATAAAACTCAGTTTGCCTTTGTTTGATGTGCCTTATTTTGTTGTTGCCGACCGCGTTCGTTTAAAACAAGTTTTTATCAACTTACTTTCCAATGCCATTAAATATAATCGCCCAAACGGTACGATTGTGGTCGCTTGCACCAACATTTTAGAACGAACTCGCATTAGCATTACTGACACAGGTTTTGGTTTATCGGCTGAAAAAATCAATCAACTTTTTCAAGCCTTCAATCGTTTAGGACGTGAAACAAACAGCGAGGAAGGCACAGGCATCGGACTTGTGGTTTCAAAACGGATGGTTGAATTGATGGGTGGCACAATTGGTGTTGAAAGCACAGTCGGCGTTGGCAGCGTATTTTGGTTTGAACTCGCGTCAATTTCTGAACCAAAACAAATTCCGATTGAAAAACACGAATTATCTGCACTTTCATCGTTGCCACTGATTTCTAATATCACGCGGTTAGCGACGTTGCTTTATGTTGAAGATAATCCTGCCAATTTGAAATTGGTTGAGCAAATTATCGAGCGTCATCCGAATATGAATTTATTGACGGCAACGAATGGCAATATCGGTGTTCAAGTTGCCCGAAAACATTTGCCCGATGTGATTTTAATGGACATCAATTTACCAGGCATAAATGGTTTTGAAGCCTTAGAAATTTTAAAACGTGATACAAAAACCGCCCATATTCCGATTATTGCCGTTAGCGCAAACGCCATGCCTAGCGACATAAAAAAAGGCATCGATGCAGGTTTTTTTCGTTACATAACCAAACCGATTCGCGTCAATGAATTGATAGCGGTTGTGGGTTTGGCACTCGAATCAGTAAAGGATTAAATGCAATGACTATTCACCTTATAAGTTTATCTAAGATTCTGCAAAGCAAAGTATTGATTGTCGATGACCAAGAAGCGAATGTGATTTTGCTCGAACAAATTTTATTGCGTGAAGGCTATCAAGCGATTTCGTCCACGATGAAATCTAGCGAGGTTTGCGAACTTCATCGTGAAAATAACTACGATTTGATTTTGCTTGATTTACAAATGCCTGAAATGGACGGCTTTGCTGTCATGGAAGAATTGAAAGAAATTGAAAAAGGCGGTTATTTACCTGTTTTAGTGATTACGGCGCAACCGAATCAAAAACTACGCGCGTTAAAAGCGGGTGCAGAAGATTTCATTACCAAACCATTTGAAATGGCGGAGGTGTTAGTGCGTGTTCACAATATGTTAAAGATTCGCCTGCTAAATAAAGAACTTCACAGTTATAACGATGTATTAGAACAGCGCGTGCGCGAAAGAACCGCAGATTTAAAAGAAGGTTATCAAGAAACTATTTTTACGATGACCCGCGCCGCTGAACATAAAGATGAGGACACAGGCGCACACGTTCAACGGATTAGTTATTACAGTCGCGTACTTTCGCAAGCGTTAGGAATGGATGAAGAATTTATCGAAAACATTTTTTTCGCCAGTCCGATGCACGATATTGGCAAAATCGGCGTGCCTGACCATGTTTTGCTAAAACCGAGCGGATTTGTGCCAGACGAATGGCAAATTATGCAAGAACACGCCGCAATGGGCGCAAAAATTCTTGGAAATAGTAAATCGCCTTATCTCAAAATGGGCGCAGAAATCGCATTGAATCATCATGAACGTTGGGACGGTAGCGGTTATCCAAATGGTAAAAAGGGCGATGAAATTCCCATATCAGCACGGATTATGTGCATTTGCGATATTTACGACGCACTTCGTAGTAAACGCCCGTACAAACCCGCTTTTGACCATCAAAAAACCGTTGAAATCATTATTAACGGCGATTCACGCACTCAACCCAAACATTTCGACCCGTTAATTCTCGACGTTTTCAAACGAAATCATCAACTGTTTTGCGATATTTTTGACGAATACGAGGCATAGAACGATGAACAGTATGCAGGATATATTGGAAGCTAACATTTTAATCGTTAATGATTCAAAAGCTGATCTCATGTTATTTGAACAAATTCTACGGGGTGCAGGTTATAGCGCGATTACATCGGCAAATCCGTGCGAGGTTTTTGCATCGCATCTAAAAAATCGCTATGACCTCATTTTACTGGATTTGCAAATGCAGAATATGGACGGATTTGAAATCATGAAACGTCTTAGAGCAATCGAGAAAGAGGGCTGTTTACCTGTAATTGTCATTACTTCCTATCCAGAAGAACGATCACTCGCCTTAAAAGAAGGTGCAAGTGATTTTATCAGTAAGCCGATTGAAATCGCAGAGGTGCTTGCGCGTGTTCACAATATGTTGAAAGTGCGTTTATTGCATCATATATTACTGAATTACAACACTATTTTGGAGAAAGAAGTCCAAAAGAAAACACTTGATTTACAACTTCGAGCCGCTGACTTGCAAGAAGGGTATCTGGAAACGATTTTTACCATGACCAGAGCCGCTGAATTAAAAGATGAAGATACAGGCGCACACGTTAAACGCATTAGTTATTACAGTCGAGAGCTTGCAAAAATTCTGGGTATGGATGAAAAGTTTATCGACACTATTTTTTATGCCAGCCCAATGCACGATATTGGCAAAATTGGTATTCCCGATTGTATTTTGCTCAAACCGTGCGGTTTTGTAGCAGATGAATGGAAAATTATGCAAGAACATCCAGCAATGGGTGAAAAGATACTTGGCGATAGTAAATCGTTTTATCTGAAAATGGGATCTGAAATTGCACTCAATCATCATGAACGCTGGGATGGCAGTGGTTATCCTAATGGTATAAAGGGCGAAGATATTCCTTTTTGCGCTCGTATTATGAACATTTGCGATATTTACGACGCACTTCGTAGCAAACGTCCGTATAAACCCGCTTTTGACCATCAAAAAACTCTTGAAATCATCATTTATGGTGATTCGCGCACTCACCCCAAACATTTCGACCCTTTAATTCTCGACGTTTTCAAACGAAATCATCAACTGTTTTGCGATATTTTTGACGAATACGAGGCATAAAAATTATGGCAACTTACAGTATTACTTTTAATTTTGATAAAACCGTCAGTGCAATTTATCAAGCTGCTTTTCAAGCGGCTGCTAATCGCTGGGATAACATTATCACGGCTGATTTGCCTGATTATAATGGCATTCACGACCTTGTCATCAGCGTTTCGATGCCTGCCATTGATGGTGTTCACGGGATATTAGGTCAAGCGGGGGCAACGTTATTTCGTCCCATCACAAATTTGCCCTACATGGGTGTGATGCAATTTGATATTGCTGACGTAATTGACATGGCAAACAAAAATCTTTTACCCGATGTTATTTTTCATGAAATGGCGCATGTGTTGGGTTTTGGTAATTTGTGGCAAATCGATCAGTTAGTCAAAAATAATCAATACACGGGAGTTAATGCGCTTGCAGCTTATCGAATTTTATCAAATAACCCAACAGCAACAGGCATTCCCGTTGAAACTTATGGCGGTTCTGGAACGGCTGGCGTACATTGGGATGATCAAACATTTGGCTCGGAATTGATGACGGGTTACACCAGCAATGGCGTAATGCCACTTAGTGCAATGAGCATTGGTGCAATGGCAGATTTAGGTTATAGCGTTGATTATAGCAAAGCAGATGCTTATACCTTGCCAACGGGTTTGGAATTAGCCAATTTGCAGCAATTAGTCGTCGGGCGTTTTGTTGCAAATAATAAAGCAACGGTCAATGATGATGTTTTATTGGGAACTTTTCATAACGATAAATTATTGGGTTTGGCTGGAAATGACCAAATTTTTGGCTTAATAGGAAATGACACACTTTTGGGTGGTGATGGCAATGATACGTTAGACGGTGGAACAGGTTGGGACGTTTTAAACGGTGGAAACGGTAACGATACTTACATTGTCGATAATAAAAATGAGGTTGTTGTTGAAACTGACACGGGCGGCATTGATACCGTCAAGGCTTCAATTAGTTACACATTACCGCGTAATGTTGAAAATCTAACACTTACTGGCGCAACAGCAATTAACGGCACAGGAAATCCGAGCAACAATGTATTGATAGGAAATGAGGGTAATAATAAATTATGCGGTGGAGTTGGAAATGACACCTTAACAGGTGGTTCAGGATTAGACATCTTTTTGTTTAATACAAAATTATCAGCTTGCAATATCGATACAATCACGGATTTTGAAACCTCAATCGACAAAATTTATTTAGAAAATGCGATATTTTCTAAACTCACCAAAACAGGCATTTTAAATTACGCTTTTTTTACAAGTGGAACAGTTGCTACAGATAGCAATGATTACTTGATTTACGATAAAACGACAGGCGCGTTGTTTTACGACAATGACGGCAATGGCACAAATTCAGCGAAGCAAATTGCCGTATTAGGTTTAAATTTAGCTCTGACAAATAATGACTTTTTTGTCATTTGAATCCTGACAAATTTTTGATATTGGTTTAACAAATACGCGGTAACTGTTCGCCACTTAACAACATCAATTGCCGATTTGTTCTCATTGCGGTTTCTAAAATCACCGCGCCGTTTTTGTCGATATTTATCACCGTGCCAATTTTTTGCGCTTGTGAACCATGCGAATTTAAACGCAGAATATCTAAGGTTTTCTCGGTGTCTTCTTCTGCGACAAACAACACAAAACAACCTTCATTTGCCACATAAAGCGAATCAAAACCTAAAATTTCACACGCACTATTCACGTTTTCATGAATGGGAATTTGCGTTTCTTGAATCTGAAAACGTTGTTTTGACGTTTGTGCTAATTCTAATAAACCACTGGCTAAACCGCCGCGCGTTAAATCACGCAAACAATGTAAATCAATTTTCGCGGCAATCAATTCTTGAACTAAACCCGATAAATCGGCGCAATCACTTTCAATTTGACTTTCAAATGCTACGCCTTCACGCGCTAACATAATCGCCATGCCGTGCCGTGCAATGTCGCTGTTAATAATAATACTGTCGCCGACTTGAATGCGTTGCGGCGAAACTTGAACATCAGACGAAACTAAACCGATTCCCGATGTGTTGATATAAATGCCATCGCCTTTGCCGTTATCGACGACTTTTGTGTCACCCGTTACGATTGAAACACCAGCGGCTTGTGCCGTTTCTTGCATCGATTGCAAAATGCGTTTCAAATCCGAAATCGCAAAACCTTCTTCTAAAATTAACCCGCAACTTAAATATAATGGTTTCGCGCCACTCATTGCCAAATCATTTAATGTGCCGCAAACGGCTAATTTTCCAATATCACCACCAGCAAAAAAAACAGGATTGATAACATACGAATCGGTTGTAAAAGCTAATTTTTGTTCGCCAACTTGAAATACAGCGCAATCGGTTTTTTGTTCTAAAAGTGTATTTTTGAAAATTGGCTGAACGGTTGAATCTAAAAGTTGTTGCATTAAACGTCCGCCACCACCGTGAGCTAAAACAATTTGTTCATAATGCAACGGCGTTGGGCAAGAAAGTTTGAATTCTGTCATGGGAATGAGTTTTGAAATTTGAAAACTCGCATTATAGGCAAGGATTATCCTAGAATGCGCCATCATTTTTGATTTAACGAATAAGCGAGCAGTTATGAAAGAACAATTTGATGTCGTCATCGTTGGTGGCGGAATGGTTGGTGCAGCGGTAGCGTGTAGTTTAGGCGGCAGTCATTTAAAAATTGCCGTTATTGAAAGCGAATTTCCCCAAGCATTTTCGCCTGAACAACCGCATGATTTGCGCGTGTCGGCGTTGAGCATCGCGTCAAAAACCATTTTAGAAATGGTTGGCGCGTGGCAAGGCGTTGAAAATCGCCGTTTATGTCCGTTTAAACGAATGCGTGTTTGGGAAACAGTGGGTGATACAGAATTTTGCAGCGACGATATTGGACATAACGAACTCGGTTACATTGTTGAAAATCGCATGACGCAATTAGCGTTACTCGAACGTTTGCAAGCCTTTGAAAATATCGAATTGATTTGCCCAGCACGAATTGAAACCTTAAATTATTCAAATTCTGACGACAGCGTTGTGATTTTAAATAACGGTCGAATTTTGACCACGAAATTACTCGTTGCCGCTGATGGCGCACAATCAAAAGTGCGTCAAGGCGTTGGACTTGGTGTGACGAGTTGGGATTATGAGCAACACGCGCTAGTGATTTACATTGAAACCGCTTACGAACAACAAGATATTACTTGGCAACGTTTTGTTGCGTCAGGACCTCAAGCGTTTTTGCCGCTCACAGGACATTTTGGTTCGATTGTTTGGTACAACTCGCCCGACGAAGTGAAACGCTTGCAAGCCTTGTCACCAGATGATTTGAAAACGGAATTAACCGCGACCTTTCCGAATGAATTAGGTGAAGTCACGCGGGTGATTTCTCAAACCAGTTTTCCTTTAACACGTCGCCACGCGCAACAATATGTTAAACATGGCGTAGCGTTAGTGGGAGATGCCGCACATACGATTAACCCGTTAGCAGGGCAGGGCGTAAATATCGGGTTGCTAGATGCAGCCGCGTTGGCAGAAGTGATTTTAGAAGCTGTACAACAAGGTCGCAGTATTTCAGATGTAAGTGTTTTGAAACGTTACGAAAAAATGCGCCGCACGGAAAATTTAAAAATGATGACGGTGATGGACGTGTTTTATCAGGCGTTTAGCAACGAAATTTTGCCGCTGAAATTTTTAAGAAATTTAGGCTTAGGTTTAGCGGAACGTATAAAACCATTGAAAAACAAAGTGATGCGTGGTGCAATGGGATTAGACGGTACATTGCCAAAATTGGCACGAGGTGAAAAATTAGTATGAAAGAAATTGAAGAAACTAAAAAATGGCTAGAAACCGTTGTGATTGCTCACAACATTTGCCCGTTTGCGAAACGTGTTTTTGATGATGAAAAAATTCATTTTCATGTTGAAAATTCGACGAACGTTGAAATGTGTTTAGAAAATTTACTCGATGAATGTGCGCGATTAGATGAAAACGAGAACATCGAAACTGCGTTGTTAATTTATCCAAAAATGTTTGCGGATTTTGATGAATACCTTGATTTTGTTGAGATTTCAGAAAATTTACTTGAGGTTGAAGATTACGAAGGCATTTATCAGTTGGCAAGTTTTCATCCAAATTATTGTTTTGAAGATTCAAATGAAAATGATGCGGCGAATTACACCAATCGTTCACCTTATCCAATGTTGCATTTGTTGCGTGAAAGCAGTTTAGAAAAAGCGTTAGAAAATTATCCAAATCCTGAAATGATTCCAGAAAATAACATTACATTAACGCGCGAATTAGGTTTAGAAAAAATGCGGGCAACGTTAGCGGCATGTTATCAATAAAATCTAGCTACTGGATTAAACGTAAAAAAACGCCCTTCCAGAAATTTTCTGAAAGGGCGTTTTGTTTTAAAACGGAGAACTTAACCAATAATAAAATGGTCAGTTGGCATAGTTTTTAAAGCGTCTAAACTAACACCGACAAGTAATAATTTGCCTTCAACAAAATTGATTTGAATGTCATTACCATTATTTTGTGCGTGTGCATGTTTGATAACATCCGCAAAATTATTCTTAATTCCCATGTCTGAAGTAATGTGAATAAAGTCTTCTGAAATGTTGAAATCAAGAATTCTGTCTTCACCATCACGATTAACAAATAAGAAGTGATCTGCGCCCGCTCCCCCCGTGAGAGTATCATCGCCTTTACCACCTGTTAGCCAATCGTTGCCGTCGCCGCCTACTAATTTGTTATTGCCTTTTGTACCGATGATAATTTTTCCATCAACAGCAGCTGGAGGATTTGTAACATTCGCCGTTAAAGCACTTGCAACGCTTTCATCTGTACCTTGTAAATCCGTGTAACTAGCAATTACATTGATTGTTTTGCCCACGTCATTTTGTGTGGGCGTGTAAGTATTGGCTGTTGCACCATTGATTGATGTTCCTCCAACTAGCCATTGGTAGCTGATTGCGCCCAAACCATCAACGTCTGCTAAGTTATTACTAGCGGTCAATAACTGCCCTTGAACAGTAAAACCAGAAATAGTGACTGAACCTGTTGGTGCATCATTCGCCGCCGCTAAATTAAAATTTTGCGTTGCCGCTGTTAAACCACCATTGTTGTCAACAACGTTATAACTCAAATCCACCACACCGTTGTAATTCGCATCAGGTACAAAATCCCAAGTGCCATCACCGTTGTCATTCAAGTTTCCGCCCTGAGTTGCAACTAATCCGCTAATAGCCAGAACGTCACCTGTATCAACATCGCTGAAGCCAGCCAATAAATCACTTTCACTAAGTGTGTAAGTCGTATCTTCAATGCCATCAGCTAACACTGCTTTAGTACCAGTAAGCACAGGTGCATCGTTAGCTTCTACTAAGTAGAAATTTTGCGTTGCTGCTGTTGAACCGCCGTTGTTGTCGATAACGTTGTAACTTAAATCTACGATCCCGTTGTAATTTGCATCAGGTACAAACGTCCAGCTGTTATCTGTTTTTGCTTTCAATGTACCGTTAGTTGCGTTCAAATCACTAACAAAAAGCGTATCACCATCAACATCGGTAAAACCAGTCAATAAATCACTCGCGTTAAGAGTGTAGGCTGTATCTTCAGTACCATCAGCTAATGTTACGATAGAATCTGTAAGTGCTGGTGCATCATTAACATTCGCTACCAACGTTGTCGTTTCTACGCTGATTTGTTCATTATTGCCTTTAGCATCAGTATAAAGCGCGGACACCGTAATCAATTTACCGACTGCTTCTTGCGTTAAGGTGTAACTATCGCTGCCAAGAATGAGAGGGCTAAGAATAGTCGTATTGTTGTTTTCATCAATAATTTCCCATTGATAGCTTACGTTTGCCAAATCTAAACCATCAATATCACTCACTTTCGCTTGTAAAATACCGCCTTGAATGAAATCACCTGAAACAGTCAGCACACCAGCATGATTAACATTTGTAGGTGCAACAACAAATAATTGCGTGGCAAGTGAACTCAATCCCACACCATTGTTATCAACAACATCATAAGAAAGCTGTACAGGACCGCTAAAGTTAGTAACAGGTTGATATGTCCAAGTACCATCGCCGTTGTCGATTAAGTTACCGCTATCTGAAGTTAAACCAACCACTGACAAAATATCGCCAACGTTAGGATCACTAAATCCTTTTAATAAATCAGTAGACGTAATAATGTAATCAGCGTTTTCTAAACCTGCTGTTAATGCAGCAGTAGCAGAACCTATCGGTGCTTGATTAACAGCAATACTTAAACTAGCAAGACTTGATGCCGTGGTTTTAATATCTTGATTTAAAACATCTTTCCATTCAGTTTGAATTCCGCTAAGACTTGATTCAGCAATGTTGTAATTGTGACTGGCAATTTTTGTCACCAATGCTGTTTCTGTTGTGGTCAAATTATTGGGATCAAAACCCAAAATGCTGGCAACATCACTCGCTGCTGTTAAATCAAATTTTTGGTTATTTAATGCGGCATTTACAATGGATTGTGTTGATACAAACCCTTGATTATCGCCACCTAAAGCCATCAAAACTTCCATTTGAACCGCTATTTTTTCAACGGTTAATGCGATGGCTTTATCTTTGGCTAAAGCCGTTGCAGAGTTGAGAATAGAATAAGAATCATATTTCTCAAGATTCACGCTAGGATCAATTGTTAATGTTTTATGATTACTTGGATTTGTCGCAGTAAGTACCTGTTTAATATAGTTTTGAACTAAATTAGACGACACGCCAGCATCAATAGCATCTTGAATTATCGTCGTTAACGGGGTTTTAATTGTCGCGATATCTGTCGTTTTAAGCGTTGAAACTTCAATCGAATTACTGCTGTTTGCTTGTACAGTTTTTGCTGTACTGCTAACTACTTCGTTATGTTGTTTATCATCTGTATAACTGGCAGTTACTCGAACGTTAAGCCCTGCATCGCTAGCTGCAAGCGTATAAGTGCTATTAGTTTCATTTGCAATATCAAACCAATTTGAGCCATTAAACTCTTGCCACTGATAATTTATAGCAGTCGAAATACCGTCTACATCAGTCACATTAGCTGTCAGTATTTGATTTTGCATTGCAACACCCGTAATAAATACGTTTCCTGGTGTGTTAACAGGTGCGACAATGCTAGGCGTTGACCCAAGAGCAACAAGTTTCCCATCGCTAGATACTTCAAATGTTCCATCTTGGAATTTGAAATTTTCAACATTTTGCAACGTATCAATTCCGTCAAGTGAGTTACTAATCGTTGCTACACCTGTGACAGCGTCATACGAAAATTGATAGTCGCTTTCCTTTCCAGCATAAACAGCGGTATCAATTCCATCACCGCCATCAATAAAGTCATCTCCAGCATCACCTTCAATTTCATCGTTACCACTACCACCATATACTGTGTCATTTCCATCACCCGCGACGACGATGTCATCACCTGCACCCGCGTAAGCAATGTCATTTCCCGCTTGTAAATTCAAATACTCATCTTTAGCTGAACCTGTTACGGTGTCGTTACCAGCGGTTTCTGTAGTTGGTGAATTCGCTACAACACCTGAACCTGGTGTTGTACCTGCTGATAAATTCGCAATAAAAATACCGCTGTCATAAACATGATCGCCTGTGTCAGCAATTCCGATTTTGATACTATTTGTTACTCCCGCGTTAATCGGTGCAACAATTTTTAAAACCTGACTTAAACCATCGTATTCAATTGAAAAAGGCGTATTTCCAGTTACTGGGTCAACAACTGTATTGTCTTGAAAATATCCTGCTGCAAGATTTTGACTAAGAACACTTAATGGATTGTTCACATCATGATTAAACAATGCGTAATTGACACCGTTGACGATAACAACCGCTGAATCCACATACGAATCAACCCATTCTGGATATTCCTCAGAACCCATTACCAAATCGAAGGTGACTGAGGTTGCATTCTGGTCAGCAACAGTAAAATCAAACGCAAGCGTCGTTGCATCATAAGACTGTGTTTGAAAAACGCTATTAACCACCGCGTTTATATCGGCATCGCCATTGTCATAATTCGTAGCAAGTCCTGTCATAGGGTCATAAATAGTATTGTCTTGCCCAAACGCAGTACTAGAATTGCTTGTACCTGGTGTTGTACCAGAAGTAAGAAGCAAACCTTGACCAATGCCGAGTTCCGCAATTGAACCATCGTAAAAATTAACAGGTCCTTGAAAAACAGGATTTCCTAAAGCATCAAAAATGGGATTACCGTTCAGGTCAATGGCTTGCACGCCGTCTTGTGACGCATTAAGTGCGATGTTACTCACTATTGTGATACCCGAATTTGCAGCCAAAAGCGCATTGGCTAATTGTGATGTGTTGTTAACTGTTGTTGCGTAAGCTGTAAATGGACTTGAAGTAGTCATGATATTTTCCTCTGTATTTTTAAATCGAAAGTTAGGAATCGAGCATTAAATAACGCAAACGAATCCTTTAAATTGACAAATTTAAAGAGTGAAAAAAGGTGGGGCGCGTGGAAATGATGCGGGATTTAAAAATCGAACCCGTCGAATTCGTTCAGTTTGTGTGAAAAATTGGCGGGGGATTTTTTGGTATAGAACAAAAAAGAATAAAAAAGAAAAAGTTATGAAATGTTGTAAATTTTTTTGAAATACAAATGGACGTTGATTTTCTTTTACGCCTGCACTTATCGTTACCATTTCGCCTTCGTGAAAAGAAGGTGCAATCATATTTGAACCGTCATCAAGCAAAACGTTAACTTGTTCAAATTCGGGGAGATGAAATGATGAGCCTGAATTCAAATTACCATTTTTATGGGCATGAATCAGTGGCGCGACTAATTGTAGTAACACCAATAAAACCACGAAATAAAAACGAATATGAGAAGGCATAGTTTCAAGGCTGTTGGATTATAAATCTAGGACGATTTTAGTATTTATTTCAACATATTGATATTAAAAATCACTGTTTTTCAATAAATTTCAATGTCCTTTCGGGCAAAACATCTTTATTTTCACCTTCCAAATACAGTCGCGCATCTTCGTGAACCGTTGACATAAAACGAATTAGCTGAATTTCACGGCGCATTTTTTCTTCAAAATCTGTTGTTTCCCACATTTCTTTTAACAGATATTTTGCGTGATGATGAATCGTAAAGGCATCTGCTTCGGGTAAATGTGTGTAACTGCTGTGAATTGAATCTTTGAGCTGGTCAAGCGATTCAAGATATTGCTTGTAATCTTTAACATCTTGTTTGCATTGGGTTTTAAACATCAATAATTCGGCATTATGTTGTGTTTGTAAAAGTGTTAATTCATGTTTTAACTGGCGACTGCGTTTTTTTAATTCTGCAAT
>CAIVBX010000339.1 GCA_903904275.1 uncultured Pseudomonadota bacterium | reverse complement strand
TGTCCACGTTAGCGTTTCATGTTTGGGTCGAAAATAGAAATAACTTTCTTTTAGTCGCAAAATGGGAATCAAAATTACATTTTTGGTTTCTGTGCTATTTAAATCTAAATCATGTCCCACAATCGCCAGCGCATTTTCTTCATCCAAATAATAGGAAATCATGGTTTGTAACGGTAATGGTGTAATGGTGTTTTCAATGTTTTCATTTTTAAAAGCGGCTTTGATTATTTCTGCCGCTACACCACCATTTTCTGATTCGGAACTCAAAACGATTGGAAAATCTAACGCGAAAATTTCATTTTCAGGTTTTTCAAATAGATGTGACGTAACACGAGGACCTGTAGCCTGTGCTGCATTTGATAAACAAAACAACACGATACTTAAACCATAAAAAAACGTTTTCATGACAACTCCTAATCGTTAATTGCTGAAGCAGATTGTACTAACACCTTATCCCACAAACCAAAGTGCATACCGAAAGGCGTAGTTTGTGACATAAAAATGGTGATTTTTTGTTCTTTGGGATCAACGCTAAAGCGAGTTGAATAAATGCCTGCCCATTCAAATGCACCCGCATCACCGCTATCGACATCATGTCCACGATCTTGCTGAATTGCAAAACCTAATCCAAATTTCCAACCATGATCGTGTAAAAATGTCGCATCAAAATTGCCAATGTGATTTGTCGCTGTCATCAATTCAACCGTTTTACGACTTAACAAACGTGTGCCATCTAATTCACCACCATTCAACAACATTTGCGCGAAACGGTAATAATCATAAACCGTTGAAACCACACTCGCCCCACCTGCTAAATACTTACCTTCTGTCATGTGAGCATCTTCTGGGCAAAGTGATAAATCTTTATCAATGAGTGGTTTATCATCCACTTTTTGTAACGAACCATGCCAATCGCTTTTATAAACAGCCGCAATTCGATGTTGTTTTTCAGGTGGTACAAAAAAATAACTGTCGTTCATTTTCAATGGTTGAAAAACCTGTTTAGTCATAAAATCATCAAATTTTTGTCCCGAAACAACTTCAACCAAATAGCCTAAAACATCGCTTGCCAAACTGTATTCCCACACTTCACCAGGTTGTTTGTAAAGTGGCAAACGTGCTAAACGCTTCACCATATCTCCAATGGTTTCATCGGGACGACAAAAACCGTCAGTAATTCCCGCTTGTTTGTACAAATCGACAACCGCTTGCCGCGTTGGGTCAGGATAATAATTATTGGGAAACATATATAACAACCCAGAACTGTGACTAAGTAAATCTCGCACCGTTATTTCACGTTTCACAGGCACAAGTTTATAACCTTTGCCATTCGGGTTCATTTCAAGCACTTTTTGATTTTTAAATTCAGGAATATATTTTGAAACAGGATCAGAAATTAGCAATTTTCCTTGTTCATAAAGCAACATAATTGCCACGCTGGTGAGTGGTTTTGTCATCGAAACCACGCGAAACATCGTATCTTGCTGCATCGGTTTATTGTCGTCAGCCATACCAAAAGATTTGAAATAAGCAATTTTTCCCTTTCGAGCAACCAGAACGTTTGCGCCTGAAATTTTATTTTCAGTAACGTGTGATTGAATTAACGCATCCATATTTTTTAATCGTGCTGACGATAAACCGACACTTTCAGGTGAAACAACTAAATTATCAGCAAAGACCATCTGTGACGTTACGAACATACTCAGCAATAACCATTTTTTGATTTTCATCATTTCACCTTCTGATTTTAAAAAAATACACCGTTTTATCACTCAGTTTCAGCATTCAATTTTTCAATTAACGGTGCAATTACCGTTTGCAAAATTGTCAAATCGACAGGACCCGTTTGTTTGTGTCGAACGATGCCTTTTTTGTCGACAACGAATGTTTCAGGCACGCCATAAACGCCCCAATCTAAACCTGCCATACCTTCAGTATCTGAAACACTGACCAAATAAGGATTTCCCAAACGTGCCAACCAATTGATTCCCGCTTCTCGTTCATCTTTATAATTTAATCCAACCAAATTTACCAGTGGATTTGCACGAGCAAATTCAGTGAAAAAAATGTGTTCTTGACGACATGACGCGCACCATGAAGCCCACACATTTAACAACCACACTTTGCCTTTCATATCCGCAGGTGAAAAGGTTTTTTGCGGTTCGTGTAATTGCGCCAACGTGAAAGCAGGGGCGAGTTTATCAATTAAGGGTGAAGGAATTTCGTGTGGGTCAAGTTTTAAACCAATTCCCAAAAAAACTGCCATGACTAAAAATAATCCCAGTGGTAATAAATAACGTAATTTCATTATCCCAACTCCGTTTTGATTTCACGACGATAACGTTTGTCCATCACCGCTAACAATCCACCGAATGCCATAAATAAACCGCCAATCCAAATCCAACGCACAAACGGTTTGTAATAAATTCGCAACGCCCATGAACCATCTGCACCAAGCGGTTCACCAAGTGCGACAAACAAATCTCGTGTAATGCCCGCATCAATTCCTGCTTCAGTCATTGGCATTCCAGAGGCGTTATAAATTCGTTTTTCAGGGTGTAATTCAGCAATTAAATTTTGATTTTTGGTGACAGTAAAACGTCCTTCATTCGCTTGATAATTTGCACCCGTTGAAGGTTTTACGCCATGAAATAGAAAATCATAACCCGCTAAATGTAATGATTCATTCGGTGCAAGACGAATATCTTTTTCTTCAGAATACGTCGAAACCATTGTCACGCCAACAATAAATACCGCAATCCCTAAATGCGCGACTGTCATCGCCCAAACGCTTAATGGTTGTTGAATTAACGCGGCAAATTTATCGGTTTTATTTCGCAAACGGTCGTAAATCCCAAAACCTGCGCCGATGGTTGTCCACACAGCAAGCGTCAAACCAATCAATGCTGACCAAGTAAAATGGTTCAGTAAAAATGATAACGCCAAACCAATAATCAAACTGCTTGCAAGCGGAATCATGACTAATTGCCACAAACGTGCTGCGCTATCTTGTCGCCAACGTGCTAAAACGCCGATGCCGACAAAAAAAGCGAGTGGTGCCATCAACGGTACAAACACGCCATTGAAATACGGAGGACCGACAGAAATTTTGCCTAAACCAAGCGCGTCAATCACTAACGGATAAAGCGTGCCGAGTAAAATCGTCGCCGTTGTACCAACTAATAAAACATTATTGATGAGCAAAAGTGCGTCGCGCGACACCAACTCAAAATGTCCTTCGGTTTGAATTTTTGGTGCTTGAATCGCAAATAACATCAGCGAACCACCGACGACAATGCCTAAAAATACCAAAATAAAAATGCCTCGGGTTGGATCGCTGGCAAACGCATGAACTGATGTTAACACGCCTGAACGCACTAAAAATGTTCCCAATAAACTTAATGAAAATGCAAAAACGGATAATAAAATCGTCCAGCTTTTGAACATGCCACGTTTTTCTGTAGCAGCGAGTGAATGAATCAAAGCTGTGCCGACGAGCCAAGGCATAAACGACGCATTTTCAACAGGATCCCAAAACCACCAGCCTCCCCAGCCGAGTTCATAATATGCCCACCAACTGCCTAAAACGATTCCCATTGTTAAAAATAGCCACGCCGTGGTTGTCCAAGGACGTGTCCAACGCACCCAAGCTGCATCCAATTTGCCATTCATTAACGCCGCAATTGCAAAGGCAAACGCGACTGAAAAACCAACATAACCCATGTACAACATAGGCGGATGAATCGCCATGCCAGGATCTTGCAAAAGTGGATTTAAATCACGACCTTCGGCAGGAATTGGAAAAATTCGCTCAAACGGATTGGAGGTAAAAATCACAAACAGCAAAAATCCCAATGCGACCGCACCCATAATGCTTAAAACTCGCGCCACTAATTCAGTCGGTAAATTTTTGCTAAACAACGCAACCGCACTTGTCCAGCCAGATAAAATTAACGCCCAAAGTAAAAGTGAACCTTCATGCGAACCCCAAACACCTGCGATTAAATACATAAACGGTAACTGCGTGTTGGAATTTGATGCGACATATAACACCGAAAAATCGTGCTTAATAAATGCTGTCGTCAAAAGTCCGTAAGACACAATCATAAAAAATAATTGCCCAAATGCTAACGGACGCGCGAGTGCAATCCAACTTCCCACGCCTTTTTGTACGCCAATTAGTGGCACAACCGCTAAAACCAGCGATAAACACGCCGCCAAAATCAGCGCGAATTGACCTAATTCAGGCAACATCATTTTTGTGTCTCCGCAGGTTTATTTTTCATACTGCCAGCGACTTCAGGCGGCATATAATTTTCATCATGTTTTGCCAAAACTTCTTGTGCGATAAAAACGCCGTTTGCGTCTAATTTTCCATTTGCCACAATGCCTTGTCCTTCGCGGAATAAATCGGGCAAAATACCTGTGTATTCAACGGTGACTTCTTTCGCCATATCCGTTAAAACGAAACGCACCGTCAAACCTGATGGTTGGCGCACAACGCTACCTTTTACCACCATTCCACCTAAACGAAATAGATGGTCTTTTGGAGCTTTGCCTTCGATAACGTCGGTTGCTGAAAAGAAATACATCAGATTGTCATTAAACGCTCGCAATCCAAAAAAAGTTGCAATCGAAATCCCCGCAATCATGAGCAAAATCAATCCTAAACGTTTTTGTTTGATAATTCTCATGCGTTTTTCTCCCGCTTACGTTTTAACAATAAACCGCGCAAAATTTGTTTGTGTGCCATTAACGGTTTGATAATGCCGATAAACATCAACACAAACGTTAATCCGTAAGAAGTCCAGACGTAAAAGGCGTAACCCCCCATTGCGAAAAATTCGCTCATTTCACTTTCTCCAATAATTCATCAATCCATTTTCCATTCGATTCGCGTTCCAATAATTCGTTTCGGCAACGCAATAACAACGCGATGAAATAATAAACTTTAAACGCGCCAGCCATCACTAAAAGCGGAATTAACATATCAATATGAATCGAGGGCTTGTCTAATTTTGTTACTGTCGCACCTTGATGCAACGTGTTCCACCATTCCACTGAATAATGAATAATGGGAATGTTCACCACGCCAACCAACGCCAAAATTGCCACCGCACGCGACGCGGTGCGTTTATCTTCGATGCCGTTGTAAAGCCCGATTACACCTAAATATAAAAATAATAAAACTAATTCTGACGTTAAACGCGCATCCCAAACCCACCACGCACCCCACATTGGTTTTCCCCAAAGCGAACCCGTAACCAACGCTAAAAATGTGAAACTCGCACCAATTGACGCGCTGGAAATGCTGACAATTTCAGCGAGTTTGATTCGCCAAACCAAACCAATTCCACCGCTAATTGCCATCACTACATAAACAAACATCGACATCCACGCCGCGGGAACGTGAACGTAAATAATTCTGAAACTATCACCTTGTTGATAATCCGCAGGCGCAGTCACTAACCCACCGTATAAACCGTAACCCAACAGCAGAAAAAATAACACCGTCAACCACGGTAACATTTTGCCGCTAATCGCGTAAAAATACGGCGGCGACGAAAATTTATAAATAAATCGCATGAACATAATTTAATTAAACCTATTTTTTAAAATTAAAAATTTTTTTACGTTTAAAGCCATAAACTAACACATCAATCTCACGTTCCAACGCGCTGATGTCGTTGCCTGCTTTTTTCTCGACAAGGATTTCATCCACTAATTTGATAAATGGTTGTTGCTGGTCATTAACTCAAACTCATTTTCAATGCGGCAGCTGTCGGTAACGGCGTTAGCGTAATCGCTAAAAACAAAATCGCACACATCATCGATAAATGCCCCGAAACAGGAAAGCCACTCATTGCAGCATCAACTGCACCACTCGCAAAAATCAAAATCGGAACATATAACGGCAGCACTAAAATTGCTAACAACGCTCCACCTTTTCGCAAACCTAGTGTCAACGCGACAGCAATTCCGCCGATTAAACTCAACACGGGCATTCCGAGTAATAATGTCAATAATAAAACCCCGATTACATCGCTATCCATGTGTAGCATCAAACCCATTAACGGCGCGATAAATAACAGCGGCACACTAGATAATAACCAATGCGCGACAACTTTTGCCAACACCAAAACCGATAACGAATGCGGTGTCATGACCATCAATTCCAAACTTCCATCGTCATAATCAGCACGAAATAAATTATCAATTGACATCAATGACGCTAACAAAGCGGCAACCCAAATAATTGCAGGTGCAATGCGTTTTAAAAGCGTGATTTCTGCACCTAACGCCAATGGAAACAAAGTAATTACCATCACAAAAAAAGCTAATGGGTTTATCAATTCGGCTCGATGTCGATAAGCCAATACCAAATCACGTTTAATGACTGCGCCAAAGGCTTGAAATAAAGAAGACGTTTTCATAAATGAATTTTTTGCAACAATGTATGAGGAATTGAGGTGTCGTGGTGCGAAGTCATAATCACCAAACCGCCTTGATTCGCATGATTTTCAATAAACTGTTCAAACAATTTAATACTAGCACGGTCTAATGATGTAAATGGTTCATCCAAAATCCAAAGCGGTTTATGTGTACAAAGTAATCGTGCTAATGCTAAACGTCGGCGTTGTCCTGCTGACATAAATCGTACTAATGTTTCTTGATAACCATTCAACCCCACTTTTTCTAGCACATCATCAATCGTTAATGTGCTAGTTGCTAAGGCTTGCGCGTAATGTAAATTTTCTTGTGCTGTAAGCGTGTCTTTCAACCCATTGTTATGTCCGATATACGCGGTGTCTTGATAAAATTCTTGTGTATCATCAATTAACGCCTCATTCCAAAACAAATTACCTGCATCTGGTTGACGAAAGCCTGTCAAAATTCGTAACAACGACGTTTTTCCCGCACCATTTCGCCCTTCAATTAGTAAAATTTGCCCACTTTTTAGGATGAAATTCAAATTTTCAAACAATGTGCGTTCATCTCGAATGCAGCTTAAATCACGCGCTTCTAATTTTTTTGTATTCATTCAAAACATAAGGGAGTAAAGGGTTAAAAAGCTGTGCATTATAAAGGAGTTCGTAAAGTCACTTATATCGTTAGTTACTATTTAATAACTAGATTTTTTAAAAGATGGATTTCTAAATTTGGGAGATTTATAGATGAACACCTAGAAATTTAGGTCATAT
>CAIVBX010000338.1 GCA_903904275.1 uncultured Pseudomonadota bacterium | reverse complement strand
CCGATCTAAGCGGAGATAAGCAAATAGGCGTTGGTCAGTCTTGGGTTAATGTAGCATCATCAAGAGCCATTGGTACGCAATACACAAATGATACTGGTAAGCCAATTCAAGTTTCAATTTCAATAACAGGCGGTTCGGGCGGTTGCCAATGTGATTTCTACGTTGATTCTATTGTTATATCTACAATTTATGGAAAAATAGATAACAGCATCGGAACTATTTTTACCATTATTCCAGTCGGTTCAACTTACAAACTTAGACTTGTAGGCGGGACAGTTTCTAATAAAAAATGGTCTGAATTGCGTTAGGAAAAATCATGTCATTCAATTTACCTTACCAATCGCTAACCAGAATTCCTGTAAGTCCTGCACCAAAAGCAACCCCCGCTTTATTTAATGGAATCATCGACCAAATTGAAGCGAATCAACAGCAGGAACATTCACGATTGCAATATATTGAAACTTACTTCCAAAACTTAGCATCAACTGGTAGTGCAGAGTTAGCGGCATTAGGAAAAATATCGGGGGGGACATTTTAATGGCAACGACATCCGCACCCGTCATTACGGAATTAACAGGGGTAAAGATTGCAATAAAGTATTCAATTACCGAAGGAAATGTACCTACTGTTTTAGACTATGGCGAATTTGCCGTGAATCTTGCAGATGAAAAACTATTTATCGGTAGCCCTGCTGGCGTGAAAACACTTTTTGATGCAAAAAAAGAATATGACTTAGCAACATCAACAAAATCAGGTCTTTTAGCAGCAGCAGATAAGACAAAATTAGATAAATTATTAGCGGCAATTAGTGGGGGGAAATTTTAATGCCAAATAATCTGCCAGCGGTATCGTATGAAACAATCTTGATTCAAAGATTTTCAGACGAGGCGGGTAAAGCACCTACAACGCTTTATACTGCCGAAATTGCAGTCAACGTTGTTGATAAAAAAATGTTTATCGGTGGGGTTGACGGTGTTCCTTTTGAATTTTCGTTGACGAGTGGGAGTTATTTGCCGCTTGAAGGTGGAACGCTAACGGGTTCAGTATTTTTCAACAATCAATTAGCTCAAAATATAATACTTAAAAGTTATAGTGAGCATGTTGAACAGGGTGTTTTAGCATCTGGAATTGTCACTATCGATTGCGCCACTGCAAACATTTTTAGCGTTAATCATACTGAAAAAATTACCGATATTGCTCTGAATAACGTCCCAATAATGGCGTTGTATAGCGGAACACTTTATTTTTGGCAGGATGCAACAGGAAACAAAACAATCACATTTCCTGCATCATGGAGTTTTCCTGTCGCACCAGTGTTTAATTTATCACCTAACGCTGAAAATCGCGTTGCATTCAGCACTTATGATGGTGGCGATACCTGTGAAGCATTTGTGGTTGGTCAGCCAACAGGGAATCAAACTAATTCTGTAGCGAATTTCGACACTGCACGAACTATATCGGCTACGGGGGATGGTACTTGGTCTGTTTTATTCGACGGTAGTTCGGACGTAACGGCAGCATTTACATTAAGTAATTCTGGTGTCACTGCTGGGACTTATTCAAAAGTAACTGTCAATGCAAAAGGCAGGGTTACTGCGGGTTCTAACATCATAACGGCTGATATTTCAGATATTGGCACTTATTATCAGCCAATTAACGCAAAATTAACGGGGTTTTCGGCGTTATCTAATTCGCAAACTGGACTAATTAAAATCACAAACGGCGTTGTAAGTTTTGATACAACGGGCTATTTACCTTTGTCGGGCGGTACGGTTACAGGTGGCGTTAATTTAGGTTACAACACGTTAAGTGAAGCAAAATTAACGGATTATGCTGAACTTGTCGGAACAGCAACAGCCGTATCAAACGTGATTACGTTGTCGCCATCAACTGGCTCAATACAAACTTACACGTTAGTCGGTAATACAACCATCAATCCAGATACATCAGCAGAAACAACAGGAAACGGAGCGCGTAGTATTTCGTTGTATTTAACAACAGGTGCAACAATTTACACAGTTACATTTTCAGCATCCTTAGGATTTGCGAATACACCGCCGACATTCGAGGCAAATAAAACGTATGAATTTTCAATTCGCTATATCAGTCCATCGGTCGGTTGGATGTCTTACTATGTGGGTAAAAAATAATGTTGGCAGATAATTTACGGCGTTGTGTTAATGGAAGTAATAGTTCAGGTGGTTCAAACAGTGGAACACCTGTGCTGCTCGCAACATACACAACAAGCGGTTATTTTATTGTCCCATCAGGTTATTCGAGTTTTAAAATTGAATTGATTGGTGGGAAAGGTGGTGATGGAACTCTATCTGTGCAGACTTGGGGGGGTTATGGACATGGCGGTAATGGTGCAAAAATAACATTCACTGTTCCAGTTTCTGACATGGCTGTGGGCACTTTTCAAACATTCACTGTTGGGGTAAATGGGGCTGACAGCGGTAGCTGGAAAGATGGTTTGGATGGATCAGACTCAATTTTCATGGGAATGACAGCAACAGGCGGTTGCGGCGGCGGTGAAATGATAGGTAATGGTGCAAATGGCTCGTCAATCTGCACAACATATACAAACACAACGCCAAATCAAACAGGCACTTCAGCATCAATGAAAGTCTACGGAATCGCATAAATGTTAAATATCAAATCAATCAAAGTAATCAAAGGAAAAATAATCGGCGAAGCGTTTGTGCTTCAAGGTGCTTATGTTGACGATGAAGGAAGAACACACTGCAACGCAGAACATCTCACAGATGACGAAAGACGTGCGATAAATCTGTACCCTGTTTCTGAAATTATCCCCGCGTATGATGCAAATTATCAAGTATTGGTCAATCCGACTTACACCATTGTGTATGTGAGTGAAGTTGTACCACACGATAATACGGATGAAATTTTGCACGTTGAATTGAATTACAGCGTCAAAAACAACACTGCAATTTATCCTAATTTAGTCACAAAACGATTGGATAACTTTGCAAAAGAAAAAGATATAGATTTGAGTGAAATTGGTTTGTTAATGAATTGTAATGTTGTTGCGTGGCACAGTGAAGCAGAACGGTTTATGAATCTTTATACATCAACTTGGACGGAATTCTATAACGCTAATGCAAACTTGACAGATTGGCGCGAAATTGAAGCTACATTGCCAATTTTAAGCTGGGGTTAAAAATGGAAACACCAATTATTAGTTACAATTTGAAAGACAGAGCGCGGCGGTATCGTGGTCAAGAAAGAAATTTCGACATTAAGAAAATTTCAGCGGCAATCAATAGCGGCGAAACACAAGAACGGGTTAAAAACCGCGATATGCTTGGATATTACGGACATTGGGCGCGTGTTAAATTTGGCATGAATGTGTGTGAAGGAAATGCACAAACAATGATTGAACCTGCGATTGTGACCACATTTTTAGAAGCAAAAGACGATGGCACAGTCACGCATAAAGCTGAATTTTTACAAACAAAAGCAGGTCAAATTGCAGAACAATTATTTAAAAGTCGCACAGGTGGATTTTCAAGTGCAATTGATGAATCGCGCCCTGAATTCTTTGGTTTCGATTATGTTTTAGAACCTAATTATTCGGCTAACCGTGGCTATGAATTAGTTTTGGATTCTGTAACAGGTGGTTATTCTGTTAAAGGAATGACGCTTGATGATATTGTTGCTGCCGATTATAACGACCAAATTAGCGCGGCATTATTTCTAATAAGAAACTTAACCAATGCAAACCAATTTACACTCGATTCGCTAAAATCCTTGCAAGAAGAAAATGAAGAATTGATGTCAATGATTGTTAATCAAGAGCGACAAAAATCGGAACACGGAATTTTTTCAATCGATAAACAACCCACACGACAAATTTTAGATGATATTGGCAGTTTTAGAAGTGCGTCATTGCCGCGTTTTGAAAGTAAAAAAACTGAAAATAAAGTCACTGAAAGAGTAATGAATCTGTTTTTGAACAGATAGGAAAAATCAGAAAAAACGCCTAAAAACGTAATACATAATAATTGCCATGTTCAACTAATCACTTTTTGATATATGGCAATTTATTTCCCCGTTCTTAGAACTAAGCGTTTAACAGTTCAATTAAAAGAACTTTCAATTTCAAATAGCATTGCGCTTAACAAAATGCCGCTTCATTTAGAACAGGCAAGTAATACGGCTTTTTTGCGATTTGCATTAACAGAAAATCACGATATTGATAATTGGACGGTCGCAGAAAGAACACTGGTGATTTGTCATTATTTATCGAGTTTAAATGAAGATAATCCTAATTTTTCAGTCGGTGAAAAAGGTCATTATATGGATTATTTGGATGGTGATAATGACATAGCCGATATTGAACAGATTGTTGATTTAGGTGAATTTGGCGGTGATTTTTGGCAGATTAAACACTTGACGGGTTATGCCGCTGAAATGATTGAACGATTAACGGGCGAGGTTCAAGTAATCTCAGGGCGTTTTCATTGGATTATCGGTGCAATGGCGGCGCAATTAGTCAGAAAAACAGAATCAGTTGAAAAACAATTTAGCGAAGAATGGCTTTTGAACCGAATGCGCGTGATTGCAAGTTACAGTGAAAGTGATTTTATCCTATTGTTATCCATGTTTTACGCTGGTATGGAATCATTACATCACTTATTCAGAATAGATTTTGACGATAGCGGCATTGTGATTATGCCAAAACAACAGGGGGTAAAATTACCTGCCGCGCGATTTCGAGCTACTTCCTGCTTATCCGAATTTACGAAAACAATCGGCTGATGACATGATGAATTTAGCATCAAGTTTGTCGATTTATTCAAACACATCACTTAATAGCGCATTAAAAACGCCTATTAGCGATGCGTCATCATTTTTTAGCACAAAGTCATTTACGGATTCTCAAAAATCAAAAGAATCCGAAATAAAAATCCATGTTGCAGTTGTCAATCGCTTAAATGAAGTGATTAAGGCAATCGGGATGTTAGCAAAAATTTTCAGCAGGTAAATTATGGAAAAAAACAGTTTTTTTTGTGCGTATTTTTACGAGATGTTGCTGGCATTTTCAGCACTTGGCGGCACTGCATCTTATTTAAGAAAAGTACGCTTAGGGTTCACAAAGAAATTCAGTCTTTTTGAGTTGACGTGTGAAATTGTCATTAGTTTATTTGTTGGTGCAGTGACGTTGTTTTTATGCGATTCGCAAGGAATTGATAAGAGTTTAACGGGGGCATTAACTGGATTAGCAGGGCATTTGGGAAGTCGTGCTATTTATTTCTTTGAGTTATTTTTATCAAAAAAATCAGGCGTTGATATGAGCGACAGACGCGCTGAACAAATCGAAACAGAATTTAAACGTAGAGCGAGCGACGAAAAACGATGAATAAAAACATGAGAGCAATTTTAGATGCAATCGCTAAATGCGAAGGAACTTTGGGAAAGGGCGATGACGGTTATGATGTGTTGTGCGGTGGTAAATTTTTCGATGGTTATAAAGACCATCCTCGCATTGCAGTAGATTTACCAAATCTTGGCATCAAATCAACTGCCGCTGGGCGTTATCAAATCCTTGCACGTTATTTTGATGTGTACAAAAAACAGTTAAATTTGCCTGATTTCGGTAAAGCATCTCAAGACGCAATCGCCATTCAGTTAATCAAAGAATGCCACGCACTTGAAGACGTTGAAGCAGGTCGCATTGAATCGGCGATTAAAAAATGCTCAAGTCGTTGGGCAAGTTTGCCTAATGCGGGTTATGGACAGCATGAACAAAAAATGAGTTTTGTAATTAGTGCTTACAGACAAGCTGGCGGCGTTGTTAATGCTTAATTTTTTAGAAAATTTTAAATGTTTGAACCTGTAAAAATCGCATTTAGCGAGGAATTGGGGCGGTTTTACGGCGGATTATCTGCAACAACCGTTCCCATGCACGAATTTGTTAATCGTGGGCTTGATAAGTCAATCGCATGGTGTCCAACGCGTATGATTGATGCCGCAGAAGATATGCTTTCAGCATGGCGAAAACACAGCAATGGTGAAGCGGTAGCGAAACCGATTCACCTGCCTGTTATTTTAGTGGCAATGGCAAAAGATACTACGCCAACCGATAGAATGTACACGCGAAATATATCACAGGGTCAATTTGTCATTATTCCTGACGACGTAAAAGAACGAACTTTTAAGCTCAAAACATCGTCAAATGACATTCGCACACAAATTGCTATTTTTGCATCGGACGAACCTACTGCGCGTTCCATTGCGGCACAATATCAATTGTTTATTGATGATATGACTAATCGTCATTTCATGGCATATCATCATTTTGCAGGTCTTGATTTACCTTTTGGCGTTCAAATCGAAACATCTGATATTCCCGCAATGAACATTCAAACAGAGGCTAAAAACCTAACAATTTTAGCGATTGACGTGAATTTGCGTTGCACAATTCCGTTGTTTGAATCCCCGAAAGATAATGAACCGAATGATGGCAAGGGAACTGACGGCGACATTAACGACCCACACGGTTATTTGGTGGTTTCAAGTTCCGTTCCAAATCCATGACAATTTTCATTCAATCAACAATTGTCGGTTTTTCTGGTAATCCTGCCACTATTTTTGCAGGTTATGACGAGGAACAGCGTGTTTTAGTTATCGGTAATGAAAAAGAATATCAGCCCATTCGCAAAGATGATTCCGTTATCATGATAAGTAACGACAAAACAATCGACTTTGATATGTTTTTTGGAATGGAACAGATTGAAGATGCAATTACCGCATTTTACGCATTAAAAAACGGCATTGCGCTCGATGGCGAAAGTAAGCGGCTTGAAATTAGAGAACAAGCGATACGCGCCGACCCAAGTGGTTCAATTGAACTTGATGAGCAAATCAATAACGCAGGGCAAAGATACCGAATTCAAGGCATTACAAATGCGAAAATTGCCACATTATCGGCGTGTCATTATGCGTTTTATCGTGGTGATTCCACTCAATCCGTTGATTATATGTTTGATGAATTAAATCGGCTTTCGTTAGGTTATGGAGTGACAATTTGATAGATAAAGACCCTATCGCAGCTAAGATGTTTTATCGCTTAGTGCGTGAATTCGCACTGAATACAAAAACATGGCAAACGGCTATTTTTTATCAAACATTGCCCGACGAATACTTTGACTTATCGCTAGTTTCACAGCGTGTTTATGGCAATCGTAACGAATTCTTAGCGGTTATGGCATCCGCTGGAATTGACCATTTCGACCAAAAATTAAAAGAACAGCGTTTGATTTTGCCAACGCAAATACAGTTAGCTTTATTCAAGCGTCAAGCGGGTTTTGAATCCAATCCAACTATGCGTGAAAATTTTGCACCTACTTGGATTGATTGATGGCAGAAAATTACATACCACCTGATGACTGGTTAGGAAATTTAAAAGATTCACTAAAAGAATCTAAAAGTGTTTTTAAATTAGGTAATGACCAACGTAGGGATAAAGATACTATTCCTAAAATCCTTAGTGTTAGCGACATTCAAAAAGGTAAGTGGGATACAGATAGAATTCTAACTACTACACTAAATGGCGTTAAGCGTGCGATTACTACTGATGACTTAAAGGCGTTTAAGAAAAATATCGCTATTGCTAAAAATACCTTCACAGGTGGAATGACGGCGCAACAAATTATCAACCATTCATTAGATATTGACAGGGAACGTGCGCGTGAACAAATCACAATGGTTGTTCCTATTAGCGCAAATCGCGGTGTTGTTAGATTTATGACTAATGCGGGTGGCGAAACGCCTAATGTACATCGTCATTATGTAAATGTTGAATTTTTGCATTATGAAATTGAGGCTAGTTCAGCAGATACAACGGCAAGACAAGCCGCATTAAACCTTAGAAAAAAACCGTTAAAAATAGAATGTGACTGTGGAAGGCAAAGATTTTGGCATTCTTACATTGCGTCAATCGGTGGCTTTAAATTTGGCGTTCAAGAAACGGGTTTTCCTCGGATTCGCAATCCTAACTTAAATGGCGTGGCGTGCAAGCACTTATTGCGTGTTATGCAGGAAATTGTCAGCGGTGGCGCGTTTATTACTTTCATGACAAAGCAACTCGAAAAAGGAAAGGCGCATGATGAAAATAAAGCCCAGAATAAAACGACACAAAAAAATGCTGAAAAAATAGTTAAAAATCAGTCATTACGAAAAAATAATGACATTATCATCAAAGAATTGAAAAAAGCCGTTAAAAATGCACCTAAACCTAATAAAACGGCTAAGGGTACAGGCGGATTTAAACCTAATCCTAATTTACCAGACCCTTATGCGCTAATGAAATCGCAATTTAAGGCAATGGGATTATCGGACAAACAAATCGATGCAATGATTGAGGCAGCAAAAAATAATGCTTAACAAAATACCTGAACAACTTAACAAAATGGCTCGCGCGGTCATTGAGCATCATCCGAATACTTACAACTGCCAGATTTTCAGAAAGGTTGTTACTCGTACTGAACCACAAACAATGGGTGGTATTGCAGTGTTGGATAGTGAGGACGAAGAATCAATCACATTCGAGTTTATTTGTAATGGATTCGCATTGCAAACCGATACATTTCAAGCATCTGCTATGTTTGATAATCAAGGTGCGAACAATGGTTTTTCAGTTGAAAGTAAGTTTGTGATTGCGCCTGAAAACATAGATTTAGTAATCAAAAAACACGACATTGTTTATTTATTACTAGGCGATATTGCTAAGTTAGCATGGGAAGTTACGGTAACTGAAACCGTGTTGAACATCCCGCCTTTTTCAGTTCGCTACATCATGAATCAGCGGGATGATTTGGATATTATTTAGTGAAAGAAATCGATTTAATTAACGTTATTTGCTACCGATTTTTTCAAGTTCAATAGCTCTAGCTTCTGTTTTTTAAGCAAGGCATTGTTGCCATGCTTCATATGCCGATGCTGTCGCGGCATATTCAGGACAT
>CAIVBX010000337.1 GCA_903904275.1 uncultured Pseudomonadota bacterium | reverse complement strand
GCCTCAACCCGCGTTGTTTTACTTGAAGGTCACAACGGTGGTGACGCGGCGGGAAAAGTGATTGAAGCCTTTGGCGAATTCGTTATTGGGGGTAATTTCGCGGTCGGTTTAGTCGTTTTCACCATCTTAATTATTATCAATTTCATGGTTGTCACAAAAGGTGCAGGGCGTGTCGCGGAAGTGGGCGCACGTTTTACTTTAGACGCGATGCCAGGCAAACAAATGGCAGTCGATGCTGATTTAAATGCAGGGTTAATTACACAAGACGAAGCGCGTGCAAGACGCGCCGAAGTTGCCATGGAAGCGGATTTTTACGGTTCAATGGATGGTGCGAGTAAATTCGTGCGAGGTGATGCGATTGCGGGGATTATCATTTTGTTCGTCAATATGGTTGGCGGTTTAGCGATTGGTATGTTGCAACACGATTTAAGTTTTGCTGATGCAGGCGAACGTTACGTTTTATTGACGATTGGTGACGGCTTAGTGGCACAAATTCCATCATTGTTACTTTCAACCGCTTCGGCGTTAGTTGTGACGAAAGTCGGCGCGACCAGTCAAAACATTGGTCAACAAGTCAGTCAACAACTTTTTGAAAATCCCAAATCGTTAATGATTACAGGCGGCGTAATTGGTGCGTTAGGTTTAATTCCTGGAATGCCAAATTTGGTATTTTTAATGTTGTCAGCGGCATTAGGTGGTAGCGCGTGGATGATCGATAAAAAACGCAAACAACTTGCACTCGATGCTTTAATTGTCAAAAAACCTGAGGCGGCTGCCCCTGTTGAAAATCGTGATTTGAGTTGGGACGACGTGATGCCTGTCGATATTATCGGCTTAGAGGTCGGTTATCGTTTAATTCCGCTTGTCGATAAAAATCAAGGTGGTCAATTGATGGTGCGTATTAAAGGGGTGCGTAAAAAATTGTCACAAGAATTAGGTTTCTTAATTCCATCGGTTCATATTCGAGATAATTTAGATTTAAGTCCAACAACGTATCGCATTTCGTTAATGGGTGTGACAGTTGGTGAAGCTGAAATTATTCCTGAAATGGAAATGGCAATTAACCCTGGTCGCGTATTTGGTGATTTAGTGGGCAAACCTTGTCGTGACCCTGCATTTGGTTTAGAAGCGTTTTGGATTGAACCAAATCAAAAAGATTATGCACAAACAATGGGTTATACCGTTGTAGATTCTGGAACTGTGGTGGCAACACATTTAAGCCATTTATTACAATCGCACGCGCATGAATTGCTTGGCTACGAAGAAACACAACGTATGCTCGACAATTTGGCGAAATCTGCGCCGAAATTGGTTGAAGATTTAGTGCCAAAAACGTTGACACTTGGCGTAGTCGCAAAAGTGTTGCAAAACTTACTCACGGAACAAGTACCAATCCGCGATATTCGTACCATTGCCGAAACCTTGGCAGAGTACGGTGTAAAAAGTCAAGATACTGACATTTTGACTTCTGCCGTGCGTACCGCATTAGGTCGTTTAATTATTCATGAAATGACAGGTTCAAATAATGATGAACTCACGGTTATTACATTAGATAGTGAGTTGGAACAGATATTGCAAAAGTCTTTGCAAACGGCGAGCGAAAGCAATACGGGGGTCGAGCCAGGTCTTGCAGATCAAATGCACGATTCATTACAAGAACACACGCAACAAATGGAAATGGACGGTCAATTGCCCATTTTAATTGTGTCTTCTTATATTCGACCTTGGTTATCGCGTTTCGTGCGCCATTCAATTCCGAACTTGCACGTTTTGGCATACAACGAAATTCCTGCTGACAGACAGGTAAAAGTGATTGCAAATGTTGGACGGCGTGTGTAACTAGACTTAGAAAATTGAGGACTTTTGATGAAAATTAAACGCTATTTTGCTGAAAATATAAGACAAGCAATGCAAATGGTACGCGACGAATTAGGCGCAGACGCGGTAATTATGTCGAATCGAAAAGTCGAAGGCGGTGTGGAAATCGTAGCGGCGCGTGATTTTGATGAACAAACTGTCCGTTCAAATGTGCCAATGCAAGGTCGTGAAGTTGAACCTGATTTTTTTAAACCCTCAAAATCAGCCAGACAAATTAAAAAAGTGGATTTGCCTGATTTTCAAGCAGAAAGAAATAATTTGCACGTCATTAGCAGTCCTCGCAAAAAAGAAGAACCTGTTTTTTCATCAAACAGTGCAAAACGTGGCATTGACAAATATGTTGGTTATGCTGAAAAAGTGCAATTACGCGGCAATCCTGATGCAGTAAAACATGATTTTGGAATCCCCGCCGCTTCTGTGTCAAAACCGTCTGTTCCTTCGGTGATGATTAGAATTCCCAAGAAAACTACAGCAAGACCACAACCACAATACGCCGAACAAATGCCGCAACGCGAGTCGATGTACGAAGAAAATTATCATCGTGAACCGCCCGAACCGCGTTATGAACAACCAATTTATCGTGATGAACCAAGACGCGAAGCAATTATGCCAAATGTGCGTGAAACTCGCGCCGAAGTTCATAATGAAGCGCATGATTTACGTCAACATTTCAGCGCGAAAGTTTATGAAGATGAATTTGAAGAATTTTTAGATGAAGTTGTCGAAACTGAAATTTATGAAAAACCAACGTTTGCAGATGTAATACAAAACCGTGTTGAACCTGTCGCTGTCGCGCCAATTGTCGAAGAAAAAGAAAATCCATCTGAAAAATTATTGTTGCAAGTCACAAAAGAATTGAAGTCGTTACGCCACACGATGGACAGCAAATTATCCAGCATTAGTTTTGCTCAACACGCCAAAAACGCAAATTCAACACCGATTCGCAGTGAATTGTTGCAAAAATTAGCACGAATGAGCGTGTCGAAAAAATTGAGTATCAAAATCGCTAATCGTTTTGCCAATCACACCAACTTCGATTTTGTCTTTACGCAAACACAAGAATTATTGGCAAAAGTGTTGCCGATTACCGAAGATAATTTGTTGGAAACAGGCGGTGTTGTCGCATTAGTTGGTCCAACAGGGGTGGGCAAAACCACTAGCGTCGCAAAAATTGCCGCGCAATTCACACTCAAACATGGTGCAAATCAAGTTGCATTGATTACCACGGATAATTATCGAATTGCGGCACATGAACAATTAAATACTTACGGTAGAATTTTGAACATTCCTGTCAAAATTGCGTCAAGTGCAAGCGAATTAAAACAACTCATTCAAGGTTTTTCAGGCAAAAAATTGGTGTTGATTGACACAGCTGGCATGAGTCAGCGCGATATGAAATTGATTGAACAAATCAATACACTTAAAGAAAATGATTTACATATCAAATCGTATCTTGTGATGTCAGCCGCAACGGAATATAAAGCAATGAACGAAATCATTGATGCGTTTCATATTTTTAAACCACAAGCTGCCATTTTAACGAAACTCGATGAAGCCGCGACTATTGGTTCAGCATTATCATCATTGATTGAACACAATTTAGCGTTATCCTTTATTACAAATGGTCAACAAGTTCCTGAAGATATGCGTCACCCCATTGCACGCGATTTAATCGCGCAATGTGTGATGGAATTAGAAGTTGAAGACGACGATTACGAAGAAAACAACGAAGCGTGGGTGGCTCAAGGTTATGCTTAAACAACCAGATCAAGCAGCAGGAATTCGCCGCATGAATAAAACAAAACCAGTGCGTGTTATTGCAGTCGCTAGCGGAAAAGGCGGTGTCGGGAAAACGAATGTTTCGGTAAATGTCGGCATTTCATTAGTTCAAATGGGACAGCGCGTTGTGTTGATGGATGCCGATATGGGCTTGGCAAACGTCGATATTTTGCTCGGTGTTTATCCAAAATATAATTTGTCACACGTTTTAGCAGGTGAAAAATCATTAGATGAAATTATGGTTACATCGCCGTCAGGTTTAAAACTGATTCCTGGTGCATCGGGAATTCAGAAAATGACCGAACTTTCGACCATTGAACAAGCCGCTGTGATTCGTGCTTTTAGTGAAATTGACCAACAAATTGACGTGTTAATTGTTGATACAGCAGCGGGAATTTCATCGAGTGTTGTCAACTTTTCCCGTGCGTGTCAGGAAATTATCATTGTCATTTGTGATGAACCAACTTCCCTAACAGATGCGTATGCGTTCATTAAATTGTTAAATCGAGATTATGGCTGTAACAGTTTCCATATTGTCACGAACATGGTGCAATCCGTTCAGCAGGGTAGGGCATTATTCCAAAAATTAAACAAAGTCACAGATAATTATTTGGACGTGACGTTGCAATTTGCAGGTGCAATTCCTTATGACGAGTATTTACGTCAATCCGTGCAAAAACAAATGCCTGTTGTGTTAGGTTTTCCACGCAGTAAATCTGCACAAGCAATGAAAGCGATTGCCGCAAAAATTGATAATTGGCCTTTAAAAACACAAGCGGGCGGCTACATCGAATTCTTTATTGAGCGAATGGTGAAATATGCTCAAAAGGATGCAGCATGAATAATTTACATATTAAATTATTGGAGGGCGTATGAGTGCCGTAGCCATGTACAGTTCTGTTCAAATTGGCGGGATTGACGCACAAATTATGCAACACGCGCCGCTGGTTAAACGTATTGCTTACCATTTGTTAAGTAAATTGCCTGATTCTGTTCAAGTTGATGATTTAATTCAAGCAGGAATGTTGGGATTACTTGAATCGATGCGTAATTACGATGCTAATAAAGGCGCGAGTTTTGATACTTACGCAGGTATTCGAATTCGTGGTTCAATGCTAGATGAAGTGCGCCGTTGTGATTGGGTTCCCCGTTCCGTTTATAAAAAATCACGAATTATTAGTGATGCGGTTCGCATAATCGAAAATCAAACAGGATGTGCCGCAAAAGATTGTGATGTTGCCGAACATTTAGGAATAAGCCTTGATGAATATAATCATATTCTGCAAGATTCAAGCAGTTGCCGCGTGTTCAGTATTGAAGAATTGGCGCAAACTGGTGATAATTACCTCGAAGAATCAGCAGGAATAGCAGAAGCACCTTTAGAGAGTATTGCACGAGAAGGTTTTCAACAGGCATTGAGCGTTGCAATTAACAGTTTGCCTGAACGTGAAAAATTGATTATTTCGCTTTATTATGACGATGAATTAAATTTGCGTGAAATTGGGCAAATTTTGAATCTTACCGAGTCTCGAGTTAGTCAAATAAGTTCTCAAGCCGTGATACGATTGCGCTCTCGCCTTAGTGGCTGGTTGAATAATGACTAACATTTAACACGTTATGCCAACTTTTGGTTTTCGTGTTTAAACGCAAACAAATATAGGCATAACGAATGGATATTTTAAGCATTACGGGTTTTATTGTTGGCATTGGTGCGATTTTAACTGGCATGACATTAGAAGGCGGCGCAATTGAGTCATTACTCAATTTACCCGCCTTTATTATTGTGTTCGGCGGCACAATTGGCGCGGCTTTATTGCAATCACCGATTAGAGTTGTCAAAAAATCTCTCAAAATGTTGCCTTGGGTGTTGAATTCACCACGTCGTGATTTACTACTTCAACGCGAAAAAATGGTCGCATTTTCAATGCAAGCGCGTAAAAACGGGTTGCTAGGTCTTGAACCACAAATTGAACAGGAAAATGACGAATTCATGAAATTGGGTTTGCAATTACTGGTGGATGGCTGTCAACCCGTTGTCATGCGTGACATCTTAGAACTCGAATTATCTGAAATTGAATCACATGAATTACAAGCTGCAAAATTTTTTGAATCTATGGGTGGCTATGCGCCAACGATTGGAATTATTGGTGCTGTTTTAGGTTTAATTCATGTCATGCAAAACTTAGCAAGTCCTGCATCATTAGGGGCTGGAATTGCAACCGCTTTTGTCGCAACGGTTTATGGTGTCGGTTCTGCAAACTTAATTTTTCTGCCCATTGCAGGAAAACTTAAATCCCACGTTTTAGCCTTAACTCAAGCACGGGAAATGTTAATTGATGGTTTCAGTTCTATTGCAATGGGTGAAAATCCACGCTTGATTGAAATTAAACTCAGCAGCTATGTGAAAAATTGATTATGGCACGCAGAAAAAAGAAAATTGAAGAACCACACAATCTCGAACGTTGGATGGTTTCTTATGCTGATTTTGTGACGTTGCTATTTGCTTTTTTCGTGGTGATGTATTCAATTTCATCGCTGAACGAAGGCAAATATAAAGAGTTATCTAAAGCCATGACAGGCGCATTTTCGTTAAATAATGGTGTGGATAATGGCATAGATGTGGTAAAAATTTTTGAACAACCGCCTGTTGTCCAACCCAATTTGCCGCTTGAAAATGAACCTTACGCCGATGTCGAAAAACGCCGTGAGTTAAGCGATGCCATTATGCAAGAACGAGAAAAACTCAGCCAAGCGTCAGCAAAATTTGAAAATGTATTGTCGCCAATGATTAAAGAAAATTTGGTGTCGGTACAAAAACATGATTTTTGGATTGAACTGCAAATGAGTAGCGAATTGCTATTTACTAGCGGCAGTGACCAATTATCTAAACGTGCGACAGACGTTTTAAATACCATTTCGTTAGTATTAAATCCTTTGCCAAACGCGATTAGCGTCGAAGGTTATACTGACAACATTCCGATTGAAACCCCCATTTTTCGTTCAAATTGGGATTTATCATCAGCGCGAGCGACCAGTGTCGTACATGAATTACTTAAATCAGGAATCAACCCATTACGTTTATCCGCAACAGGTTATGGCGAATATCATCCCATTGCAGATAATAATGATGAGAAAGGACGATTTCAAAATCGGCGTGTAACATTAGTCATCGCCTCACAAGCCTTTTCCCGTTATGGTGCTAGCGATGAAGAACGTGCGAAATTGTTAAATTTACAATTTTCTCACGCCCCCATTAAAAAACCCTGACGCGCCATAACAAAGTGACGCGAAAATTGGAGTGACTTATGTTAGAAATTCAACCTGTTTCAGCCACTTATCCCGTCTTCAAAGCAAAAAGAATTCATAAAGATGAATATCGCCAGCCTGACAAGCCACACAGAAATAATCCAAAATTAGAAGAACACGAGGAAGAACTGGATGAATCAACCCTTAGCCAACACATTGACGAACGTGCCTGACGAATTTATGTTTATCAGTTTTAGCATTATCGCTCTCGTATTTTTTGTGCTACTTCTTGCTGTACTTTGGTTAAGTCGCCTTGTTTTTCAATTGAAACGCGAATGTGTGACTTTAACAACTATCGTGAACAACAATAAAAATGATATTTATGGTCTGTGTTCAGCTGCGTTAACGGTCAACGAAAATGCAGCAACGACAAATGAACAATTGCATAATTTGAAACAACAACTTATTCATGTTGTCGAAAAAATGCACGAATTTGAACAAAGTGATTTCATAAATAGTGCGTACAACGTCGATATTCGTAAAATTCGTGATGGCGCGAATGTCGAAGAGTTGATGAAACAATCTGAATTAAGTTACGACGAAGCGGCATTGCTAATTCGTTTGCATGGCAAAGCCTAAATTTTAAAATCTAAAAACTGGAGAAAAAACATTGTGAATGACGAAAACAAAAGCGGTTTAAATTACAAAGATGCAGGCGTTGATATTGCGGCAGGAAATGCGTTGGTTGAACGGATTAAACCCATTGCTGCGAAAACACGCATTCCTGGTGTGATGGCAGGATTAGGCGGATTTGGTTCATTGTTTGAATTACCTTTAAATAAATTCCAAAATCCTGTTTTAGTTTCAGGCACAGACGGCGTAGGCACAAAATTAAAATTAGCGATTGATTTAGGCATTCACAACACTGTTGGCATTGATTTAGTCGCAATGTGTGTAAATGACATTATCGTTCAAGGCGCAGAACCGTTATTTTTCTTGGATTATTTTGCAACGGGAAAATTAGATGTAAATACCGCTGCTGCTGTGATTGAAGGCATTGGCAAAGGTTGCGAACTCGCTGGCGCGGCATTAGTTGGTGGAGAAACAGCTGAAATGCCAAATATGTATGCCGATGGCGATTACGATTTAGCAGGTTTTTGCGTTGGCATCGTTGAAAAATCAGAAATGCTTGATGGCAGCAAAGTCAAAGCAGGCGATAAATTGATTGGCTTAGCTTCTTCAGGCGCACATTCAAACGGTTATTCATTAATTCGTAAAATTATCGAACGTAATCAAGCCACATTAGATGAACCATTTGATGGCAAAACATTAGGCGAAACACTGTTAACTCCGACACGAATTTATGTTAAATCCTTATTGTCGTTAATGAAAAAAATTCCTGTTCATGCGTTGGCACATATTACAGGCGGCGGATTAACTGAAAATTTACCGCGTGTCATTCCTGATAATTTAAACGCGCAAATTGATTTAAACTCATGGCAATTCCCCGCTATTTTCGATTGGCTACAAAGTAACGGTAATGTGTCACAAGACGATATGTTAATTACATTTAATTGTGGTGTGGGAATGGTAATTTGTGTTGCACCAGAAAATGAAATCGAAACCTTGAATTTATTAACAGAATTAGGTGAAACGGCATTTTTAATGGGTGAAATCGTGGCAAGCGAAGGCAAAGCAGAAGTACGTTATCGTTAAAAAATTCGTAACACTAAATGAAAAAAGGCGAATTATATTCGCCTTTTTTTATGTAATAGAAACCAATTTTTACGCGATATAACTCAATAAATTTAAAATATAGGTTTTTTCGCTTATCGTTTTAATAGACAGGATAAGGAAATGTTCAACAAAAAACGCTATTTTAAAATTGAAAATTTATTTCTTATTTGAAATCAAATTGTTATATTTCTATTTTTCGTCTAACCACAAATTGGCGTAATGCGTGCTATTCCTCGTAAAGAAATAGGCGATGTTCAATCCCTATTATCAATTTAATTTCCCTTTGTTCACCCGAACATAAGCGGTTATTCATTACAAAATTCAAAATTTTTACGAGGTTATTCGTGGACTTAAAAAAAATATTATGGTTAATAAGTGGTTATTTATTCATCACGCAATCCGCAATAGGCATGGGCATGAGCGGTATGGGAATGGGAGGAACTGGTTCATCTGGTATGGGAGGAATGATGGGAGGAAGTTCAAGTTCTATTCCTCCCTCATTACAAGGACAAGGCATTCCAGCGGTTTCAGGACTTGTTGATGGTACAGACCCGATTATTGTTGATAAAGATACGGCGATTGCATTGGGAAAAGCCTTATTTTGGGATACCAACGTAGGCAGTGATGGTATGGCATGTGCGTCATGTCATTTTCATGCAGGCGCGGATGGACGTGTTAAAAATCAACTGAATTCAGGACAAAACAGCACTGAAGCAACTGGAAAAACATTTGAAAGAACCGCTTCTGGGTTAACTGGTGGTGTTAATTACACATTAAATAACGGTGATTTTCCGTTACACAAATTTCAAAATCCATTGAATAATCAAAGTGCGATGAGCTTTTCAACAGATGATGTAGTTGGTTCGTCTGGTTCATTTGGTGGACAATTTACAAGCGTTCCTCCTGTTGGTACGACGAAAGACACTTGTAATCGAACCGTAGATCCTATTTTTCATGTGGGTGCAACAGGAACGCGCCGTGTTACAGCGCGAAATGCCCCAAGTGTGATTAACGCGGTGTTTAATAGTAGTAATTTTTGGGATGGTCGCGCTAAAAATGTCTTTAATGGCAGCAGCTTATCAGGTTCTAGCGATACAACTGCAGGGGTTTGGATTAAGCAATCAAATGGAACAGTAAATAAAACACCGCTGAATTTGAGCAATTCTTCATTAGCATCGCAGTCTACCGCGCCACCATTAAACGACACGGAAATGAGTTGTAATCAACGTGCGTTTCCTGATTTAGGTCGAAAATTATTACAAAGGAAACCGTTAGAAACACAAAAAGTTCATAATCAAGATAGCGTATTAGGTCTATTGCGTAATAACACATCAGGCAAAGGGCTTAATACGACTTATAACGCTATGATTAAAAAAGCATTTAATCAAAAATACTGGGCGTATAACAAAACCGATAAATTCGGAAAACCCATGACGCAAACATCCGCACCGCCATATACGCAAATTGAAGCCAATTTTTCGATGTTTTTCGGGTTAGCAATTCAAATGTATGAATCAACGTTAGTTTCTGACCAAGCGTTATTTGATACATCACCACGCGACAGCAGTTCTGTTCCGACGGCGTTTAATGACTCTGAAAAACGTGGCTTAAACCTTTTTGTACAAGATGGTTGTGTGTCATGTCACGCTGGCACAGCTTTTACAGCGGCAGCTGTTGGCAGCAGTACATCAATGATGATGGCAATGGATTTTGTGAATACAGGCGTAAGCAATCCTATTTCAGATTCTGGAAAATCAGGAACATTTAAAACACCAACGCTGAGAAATGTCGAATTAACAGGTCCATATATGCACAATGGTGATATGGCAACACTTGAACAAGTTGTTGAGTTTTATTCACGTCAAGGCAATTTTTCCAGCGGAAATTCTTTGCGTAGCATGATGGCTTCCATGATGTTTAATTTTTCAGGTTTAGCGTCGGATGCTCAAGGACGAGCAGATGTGGTTGCCTTTTTGAAAACACTCACCGATGACCGTGTGCGTTATGAAAAAGCCCCATTTGACCATCCTGAAATAGCTATTCCGCATGGTCAAAAAGGCAATACAGTTTCTATTGTTGCGAATAATCCGTTAGGAACGAAATTGGGAACAGATGAATTTTTAACATTGCCTGCTGTTGGACGCGATGGCAATGTGAATCCTATTTTGCCATTTCAAAATTATCTTGCGCCTTAAAACAAAATTGTTTGTGTAAAGAAAGTGGTTCACCGTTATTAAAAACGGTGAACGCAATTCAAAATTACCTACCTAAACAACCGTAAAATCGGTATTTAACAAAGCGGGATGTTTAGTCCCAACACCTAATAAAGCAATTTGTACCGCAACACCAATGCCAATTGAACCATCTTCATCATAAGACAAAATACCTGTGGTTTTGTCATATAAAATATGATTTTCCATTTCATTAGACGGTAAATTTCCCACAGTTAATGCCTTAAAAATGGTTTGTGACAAAGCAATTTTGTCAGTTCCAGACACAAAATCGGCAATGGTATCTACATTATTTGTGGCATCAAGCAAACTTGAAAATTTAAATTGATCTGCGCCTGCACCACCTGTTAGCGTGTCATTACCTAATCCGCCGTCTAACGTGTCATTACCTTTAAGACCGTATAACTTATTGTTTCCATCATTACCAATGACAATGTTATTACCATCGTCATTGCCTGTGCCGTTAATGTTTTTAGTGCCTGTAAGTGTTAAATTTTCGACATATTTTGGCAAGACATAAGTGCCATTAACTTCAACAG
>CAIVBX010000336.1 GCA_903904275.1 uncultured Pseudomonadota bacterium | reverse complement strand
TGTTTTATGACGTTTTGACCAAAAAATGACATTTTATTCCCCTACATTTATTTAAAAAATTTAAGATGGAAAGAATGCCAAATTTTGGCACACTCGCCATAAACTCAATTTGGCACTCAATCGGTATAAACCGAAGCCAATGCCGTCATATCATCCATGGATAACACATTTTGAATACTTAAAATAATGACAAATTTGCCATCAATTTTGCCCATCCCAGCGATAAATTCGGTATGAATATTTGCGCCAAAAGTAGGTGCAGGTTCAATTTCGTTAGCTGGAATTTCTAACACCGCATTGACCGCATCGACCATGACACCAACGTTTTGTGTTCCCGAATCAATAGCAACTTCAACAATAATGATGCAATTGCGACGACCCACGATGGTGGGATGTTTGCCAAATCGCGCACTCAAATCGATAACAGGAACAACAGCACCGCGTAAATTGATAACGCCACGAATAAAATCAGGCATACGCGGTACTTCAGTTAATTCACCGTATTGAATAATCTCTTTAATCTGATTGATGCTTGCTGCGTAAAATTCACCGCCTAACGAAAATGTCAGATATTGTTGTTCGTCTAAATCTTGAGTTGAGGCTTCTGTTGTTGCATTCATTCCCAGTTCCTAAAAATGGACAAATTCCGATTCATCATGAATATGTTTAATTGCGGGTTGCGTTGGTTTTTTAATAGCGGTTTTTGCATGTTTAATCGACTTCCCCGCATCATTAACTTTAAAGAATTCGATAAGGTCTTGCAGTTGCGCGGCTTGACTACTCATTTCTTCTGAGGTTGCCGCCAACTGTTCTGATGAAGCCGCATTTTGTTGAGTGACTTGGTTAAGTTGATTTATCGCAACATTGATTTGATTAACGCCTGTTGATTGCTCTTCTGAGGCGGCGGTGATTTCTTGTACCAAGTTAGACGTTTTTTGAATTGACGGGACAATCGTATCGAGTAATTTTCCTGCTGTTTCTGCTCTGTTGACACTGTTTTCAGCCAGTTCACCAATTTCCTTTGCAGCAATTTGACTGCGTTCAGCCAATTTGCGAACTTCTGCTGCGACAACCGCAAAACCTTTTCCATGTTCGCCAGCTCGTGCGGCTTCGATTGCTGCATTTAGCGCAAGCAAATTCGTTTGATAGGCAATGTCATCGATAATGCCAATTTTCCCTGCAATACTTTTCATTGCACTAACGGTTTCTTTGACCGCTTCACCGCCTTGTACCGCTTCATTACTAGCTTGTGTCGCCATGCTGTCGGTGATTTTTGCATTTTCGGTGTTTTGGTTAATGGAGGCGGACATTTGTTCGACAGAAGAACTCGTTTCTTCAACGCTTGCGGCTTGTTCGCTGGTGGCTTGACTCATGTTTTGTGCAGTTGCCGATACTTCTTCGGATGCAGAGGCAATGTTTGAAGCTGCCGCGTTCACTTCACTGATAATTTGTGAGAGTTTGCTAACCATACTTTTGATTGCCGCAAGCATACTGCTATCGTCGCCTTTTTTGATTTCAACATTAACGGTTAAATCGCCTGCCGCAATCTTGCCAACTATTTCAGCCGCATAATCAGGTTCACCACCTAATTGGCGTGTTAGGTTGCGAACAATGAAAAAGCCCATGACGCAAATTACTATCAACACTATCAAAGTTATAATTACAAATAGTGTTATAGCAGTGCTTTTTGCTGTTGCCGACTCTTCAGAACTTTTCTTGCCTAAATCAGTGTTATAAGAAAATTGGTCATTTATGGAACTTGCAATTTTTTCCGATATATCAATGGTCTCTGCCATCATATCTCGAGCTTTTTCCGTATGATTAAGTCTTGATTCGGCTAGAATGGGGTTGAGTAGGTTATCAAACGTCTCCCAGCCTGCCTTGATTTGTTTTATATATTCCTTGTCTTTGTCATCAGAAATACAAGATATGCCTAAACACCCGTCTTTTTCATACTTCGTCAAGTCATCCCAAACATTTTGGCGATTCTTTTTGAGTATATCTTCTATTTCTGCCATCTTTGCAGAATCTGTATTTAAGATATGGCGGTTCATTTGAATGCGAGTTCGTAGATAATTTTTTCTCAAATCATCTAACAAAACCAAACTAGGTACAGTATTTAAATTGGCATAATTTGCAGAACTATAGACGCGTTCCATTTGGTAATAGCCAAGTCCAGACAAAATAATCAGCCCTAATGCGGCTGAAAAAACAAGTAAATATAATCTTTGTGCAACGGTCATTTTCATGAAAATTAACTCCTAAAAATTTTAAAAATGAACAAATTCAGATTCATCACGAATATGTTTTGCGATTTGAGTTGTTTTTTTAACAGGAGGAACTTTAGGTCTTTTTAAAGAAACCCCTGAATCCTCAACTTTGAAGAAACTGATAAGGTCTTGCAATTGTGCAGCTTGATTGCTCATTTCTTCGGATGTTGCGGCTAATTCTTCTGATGATGCTGCATTTTGTTGGGTGACTTGGTTAAGCTGATTCATGGCGATATTGATTTGAGTTACGCCAGCGGATTGTTCCTCAGATGCCGCCGTAATTTCCTGCACCAAACTGGAGGTTTTTTTAATCGATGGTACAATCGTATCGAGTAATTTGCCTGCATTTTCCGCCATGCCGACGCTACTTTCTGCTAATGCACCAATTTCCTTTGCGGCAACTTGACTACGTTCAGCTAATTTACGAACTTCAGCGGCAACCACTGCAAACCCTTTTCCATGTTCGCCAGCTCGCGCCGCTTCAATGGCTGCATTTAACGCGAGTAAGTTAGTTTGATAGGCAATATCGTCAATGATGCCAATTTTGCCAGCGATACTTTTCATTGCGGCAACGGTTTCTTTTACGGCTTCGCCACCTTGTACCGCTTCGCTGCTAGCTTGCGATGCCATACCGTCAGTGACTTTAGCGTTTTCCGTGTTTTGATTGATTGACGCGGACATTTGTTCAATTGACGAGCTTGTTTCTTCAACGCTTGCTGCTTGTTCATTGGTTGCTTGACTCATGTTTTCAGCTGTTGCAGACACTTCTTCGGATGCAGAGGCAATGTTGGAAACGGCGGTATTAACTTCGCTGATAACACTTGAAAGTCTAGTGACGGTGTTATTCAGACTTTGTTTGACTTGGTCAAATGCACCTTGATATTCACGGGTGACTTGTTGGGTCAAATCGCCTCTCTCTAGTGCTTTTGATACTTGAATGGTGTCTTTGAAGGCGGTATCAACGGTGTCAGACAATTGGTTGAGTAATTCTGACAATTCCTTTGTAAAACCTGTTTTGCCATTTAGGTGCATTTTAGTATTGAAATCACCTTTATTAGCAAGAGCAACGATGTCACGAATTTCACCGACAATTTGTTTTAGATTACTGCGTAATTGCTCGATAGTGTCGTTAATAAATACTTTTTTTCCAGGGAATTTTTCTAATGGCGCATCTAAATTACCTTCACCAAATTCTTTGATACAAGCCATGGCTTTTTTCTTGACTGCAATGTGAGCAAATACCATTTCATTGACACCTTGAGCCATATTTTTAAAGCTTCCTTGGAATTTTTTGGTATCAATGCTCACATCAATATCACCTTTTTCATGTTCGGTGGTCATGTGTTCCATTTCATCCAAAAATGTTTTTATGGTGTCGCTCATTTCCTTCATGCTAGCCAGTAATTTGCCAATCTCATCTTTTGAGGTGACTTCGACATTAACGGTGAAATCCCCTTGTGACAATTTTCTTAATGTAGTTACCACGCCTGCTAATTGATGACGCAAACTGCTCATAATGAACCAGCCAAACAGCGCAATTATCACTAGAAAAATTGTCGAAATAATTATGAACATCTTCCCAGCATCGGCTTTAGTTTCGACAGCTTTTTCAGCCCCTTTCATTGCTAAACTCATGTTGTAATCCATGTGTGTTTGGAGTGCAGTATTTAAATCTTCCGCTGCCTGCGTATATTGGATTAGTGTATCTCTAGCTTGATCAGTCTTGTTTTGACGAGATAAATCTAGCGCAATTTCTATTCTCTTGATGTATTCGTTCAAAGCGATAGTATCGTTAGCTAACATCTGTTTATCTTTGTCGTCTGCTGCCAAACCATCGCTCTCATACTTTTTCAGATCATTCGACATGCCATCTTTTGCTTCTTTGATTTTAATCTCTATCTCTGCCATTTTTGCTGGGTCGTTATTTAATACATGGCGATAAACACGAACACGCATACGTCCGAATTGAATACTGACATCAGACAGGGTAGAAATACTAGGGATACTGTTGACATTGCTAAAATTGGCTTTCTCATACACCTCATCCATTTTACTTTGTCCAAACCACGTTAATCCCAAAAGCCCTAAGATGGCTATAAAGATCAATGAAATCATTTTTTGCGTTATAGTTAGTTTCATTTTGTACTCTCACTAAAGATTTTTTTTCGTTTATTGTTAGAAAATAACATGTCATTCTCCTTAAAATATTTTCAAAAATTTGTTTTATATTTAATTAACCGCGTTATTTGTGGTGTCAATTTTTCTCCTAAATGTCACTTACATTGCCACACATAAAGCAGCTCCCCAGCCTTTCAAGTCGGCAGCTGCTTTAAAAATTGTTATTGCTCAGAAGTTTCTTTTTCGTGTTCAATTTGGTGCATAAGACCAGGAATATCCACGATTAACGCGACTTCGCCATTG
>CAIVBX010000335.1 GCA_903904275.1 uncultured Pseudomonadota bacterium | reverse complement strand
TTTTCTCCCTTATTTCATTGTTGAAATGCGTGTTGCAACGGCTTTAATTTCAGCATCGGTCATTTTAAATGCAATCATGTGCATCATGTTTTCATTGTTGTTACTACGTTTACCTGATTTGAAATCGGTTAAGGCTTTAATAATATAATCTTTATGTTGCCATCTTAATTCAGGGAAACTTGCAGGTTGATTGCCTTCGCCGTGTGGACCATGACACGCAATGCACGCAGACACTTCTCGTTTTAAATCACCGTTGCGATATAAATCACTGCCTTGTTTTACTAATTCTTCATGTTCTGCTTTTTCTTCTGGAGAATCTAAAACTTCTTCGGGTTCAGGTGATTCTTTTTGAACAGAATAATAATTGGCAATATCAAGCATATCGTTTTCAGTTAAAGACATTGCAATCGTCGCCATCATTGGGTCTTTGCGTGTGCCGTCTTTAAAGGCTTTGAGTTGATTTACAATGTAACCTGAATTTTGTTGCGCGAGCTTTGGAAACATTGGCATCGTGCTGTTTCCATGTTCACCGTGACAGCTTACACATGACGCGGCTTTGGTTTTACCCGCATTGACGCTATCGGCGTGCGTCATTTCGGCATGAACGTGTGAAATTCCGCCTCCCAAAAGAATAGTTAAAGCAAAGGCGAGACCTTTTTTCTGCATCGGATTTTCCTTGAAAAATGTGAACGAAAGCGCGTTAAGTGTACACAAAGCCGCGTGTGTGCTTAAATTCTACTCCAAATCACACTTTCAAGCGAGAGACCATGAACCCACTTTTTTTTCAAGCCAAATTCATTAACAGTTCACCAAATTTAAAATTTACACCACCTGATTTGGGTTTGGAAGTTGCATTTGCAGGACGTTCAAATGCGGGTAAATCGAGTGCAATTAACACATTGACACGTCAAACAGGTTTGGCGCGAATCAGTAAAACACCTGGTCGCACGCAAATGTTAAATTTTTTTGAAATTGCAGAAGGACAACGTTTTGTCGATTTACCAGGTTATGGTTACGCGAAAGTTCCCGTTGCTGTTAAAAAACAGTGGCATGAATTGATGGAAACCTATTTAACGAAACGAAAATCATTGTGTGGCATGGTTTTGGTGATGGATGTTCGCCATCCGTTAACGGAATTTGATTGGCAAATGGTGGAGTGGTGTCAACACACGCAATTACCGTTGCACATTATTTTAACGAAAGCGGATAAATTAAATTTTGGCGCGGCTAAAAATACGATGTTGCAAGTTGAAAAAGCATTAAGCGAATTAGAAACGCCTTTAACATTGCAATTATTTTCGTCTTTGAAAAAAATCGGTGTTGATGAAATTCATGCCGCGCTGAATCGGTTGTTTGCAGCGCGGCAAAATGCTTAACTTTTAGTTACGCACGTCGAATTCAATTTTCCATTTTCCGTTATCTTTATTGGAAAATGCGAGTAATTCTAACGTACCAACTTCGGTCACAGCAGAACCTAAATGAACTGAAACCACTTCGCCTGATTTTCTGTCTTCTTGGTCAAGTGTTACTTCGATTTCATTTAATTCTGAAATTTCGTCATCTTGCCAATAATCTAAACGTGTTCCAACAACATCTTCGCGGCGGGTTGTTGAGCTAAAAAATCTAAAACGCACTTGTTCACCAACAATTAAACCAAAATCGGCGTAAGGCAATTCAACTTGCGTACCTTCTTCCATGCCAAATGGCGCAATGCAAAGTGCTTGAACTTCGGGCGGCATTCCAGGTACAGCAGGCATTGCGCTTTCAACGCCAACATAAAAACTTGCCGCAGTGCCACCTTTAATGCGAACGCCTTTACCTTTGCGAACAAAGCCGTAATATGCTGCCCCGCGAGCAACCGCTAAATCTAAATCTGCGCCTGCAAGCAAACGCGCTTCAGGGGCATTTTCAGTTCTTAACCAATCATTTAAAACGTCGATTAAACGGTCACATAATTCTTGTGCTTTGAAAACACCGCCGTTAAATAACACGGCGGTTGGATGTAAGAATGTTGCGCCTTCAGGTAAATTTATACCATCTAATTCATCAGCCGCATTTAATTGTTTTGATAAAAATGCGGCTAAATGACGCGTAATTCCTGCGTCTTGCGAATATGGCAAACCTTTCGTTTGCAATCCAACACGAGCGCGTGAAACAGGACGATCGTGAATTGAAACTTTTGGCAAGAAACCGTCGATTAAAACGCTGTTCACTTCATCGCGGGTTAATTCGCTACGCAATGTGCCATCAATTAACGATGAACCGCGATTTGGGACAACTAACGGCACACTCGCAACGTCACTTGAAAAAATCTTTTCTTTTGCGTCACGACAACCATGCGTTAAGGCTTGAATTTGCCAAGGTTCTAAACGTTTGCCGTCTTTTTCGATTTTTGCTTTGACGGTGTACGCCAATGCTAAATCCATATTGTCACCACCGAGCAAAATATGTTCACCAACTGCAACGCGTGTTAAATCTAAGTTGCCATCTTTTTCCGTAACGGCAATTAACGATAAATCAGTCGTACCACCACCAACGTCAATAACCAAAATTACATCACCTGTTTTGGCTTGTTTGCGCCATTCGCCTTGGGTTTGTTCAATCCAACTGTATAACGCGGCTTGGGGTTCTTCGAGCAAAATGGCATGGCTTAAACCCACAGCACGAGCCGCTTCAACGGTTAATTCGCGTGCAGCGGGATCGAATGAAGCAGGAACAGTTAAAACTAAATCTTGCTCTGAAAGGGGGGCGTTGGGATGCAAATGCAACCACGCGCTGCTCATGTGTTCTAAATAGGCTTTAGTCGCTTCAAAAGGTGATACTTTTTCAACTTCGTCAGGTGCATCGGCTGGCAAAATTGGGGATTTGCAATCAACTCCCGCATGACAAAGCCAACTTTTCGCACTTGAAACTAAACGAATTGGCGTTTTTGAACCTAAACTGCGAGCAATTTCCCCGACAATCAAATCAGGTTTTTGATTCCAAGGTAGCACAATCGAATTTTCAGGTAATTCAGCATGATTGGCTTGATAAATAAATGACGGTAATTGCAATTTTTCTTCAACAATGCTCGGTGATGTTAATTGTGAAATCCCCATCACTTGTTGCGAAAATTCGTCTTCAACGTCAGTAATATCGGCATAAGAAAGAACACAATGCGTTGTCCCTAAATCGATACCAACTGCAAAATGTTTGTCTGTTGAATCATCAATGCTGCTATGTGAAATTTGCGTTTGTGGCGCGACAAATTCAATCGGTTCTGCTGGCGAATCATCTTGCGATGTTGATTCTTCAGAAATTTGCACGTCTTCATTAACTGTTTCGGATGCAATGTTGGAATCCTCTATTTCAAACGATTCATCTGTGTTCCCGTCAGCTACTTTTTTTTTCGATTCCTCTTTTTTAGAAGATTCTACCGCTTGTTTTTTCATTTTTTCAAAAAAACTCATAATTCCACCTCTGCTGGCGCGATAACGTTTGAGTTGTAACCTTGAACAGTGCTAGGCAAACGCACGTCAGTGATTTGCCAACCTTTGTGAATAATTGTGCCTGTAAATGGCGGATTTCCAACGATATTGCCTGTGACTCGAACTTTTGCGGCATCGTAACCTTCGATTAAAGTAATTTTGTCACCTTCATTTTCTTTGGCGATTGGCGCGAAACTGAAATGGTCGTTTAATACTTTATTGCAGCCTTCGTGAATCACACGCGCCACCATACCAACATCTTCGTCGCTGTGTGCGCTCATATCTTCTTTGATGAAATCGATAAAGCGTGCATCGTTTTGTAATAAATATAAAAGTTGCAATGCCGCATCTGGACTAGCTTCTTTTAAAACGACGGGGGCAGGAGCCGGTGTTTGAACGATTTTTTCAATTTCAACAATGCGTTCAACGGGAACTTCAACAATTTTTTCGACAATTT
>CAIVBX010000334.1 GCA_903904275.1 uncultured Pseudomonadota bacterium | reverse complement strand
TTTTTCAAATAAAACGCCAGTATTGTTTGTTTCATAGAATTCAATCGCTTCAAATTTAGCGATATTGCTTAATTCATGGCGAATTTTTACCTTTTGCCTTGCCTGTTCTGATTTTTTACTTTCAATTTCCCAATGCGCTTGAGCCTGTCCAATATGCAAAGTCGCTTCATTCATGCACTGCATAGCCCAAATATATTTTTTTTCATCAAATGAAAATGTGGCTTCAGAAATGAACCAGTAAGCCCAACCGCAATTTAATCGACTTGGTGTGTATAGCCAATTCCAATAACCGTTTGGGTCGTTTAATTCGTCAATGCTAACGTCATAGAGGTTATAGCGATATTTCGTTTCTATTTCGTCAAGAATTCGCGGTATATCGGGGTATTTGAAAATTTCCCATAAGTAATGATTAGTTCGATGTGTAATTCCCCTAATTCTAAGTTCAAGGGCATCAATGAAATAATCAGGCATTGGCAGGTATGGCATAAAATTACGCATTTTTGCGTTTTGTTTTTCGTGCAACGTCATGTGGTTATCGCGTGGAATTTTTAGATTTGCGAATTGTAACCAATGGCGCGTAAAAGTGTTTAAAAATGCGGGTTAATGCGTAGGATTGTGTAACAGCGTGTAAAACCTTAACGACCGTTTAGATTTTACATGGTTTTAAAAATGCGTAACGATTCATAACAGGGCGCAAACGTGCGTTAATAAATTATTTTTCATGCCAACTCGAAAACAAATTATTTCACACACACGCCGTTCGCTTTGTGGTTATTTTGGTGTGTAAAACAATGTAAAAACGATTAGAACGACGTAAAAATGACGTTGTTTTTTGTGCGAAGTGACCATAAACGTGACCACGTTTTGAAGTGATAGCGATACAAGCCGCGTATTTATTGGATTTTAAGCGCGTGACCAACTGATTACAAGTCGGGTGCTGTTAATTTTGGGGTGGTTTTGACATTTTGCCTTTCAAGAAAACAACGGCTAATCCAGTTAATGACAAACTGGCAATTGTAGCCCCCGCCGTCGGTTGCCCGTTCACTGCCACATAAGCACCGCTAAAAATGCCACTTAAACCGATTAGCAAGGCGAATACTTGACCAATAACGCGCTCGACAAAAACAAGCGTGTTTAATCTTTGCGTTTCGGCGCGTCGATAATCCGCTTCAATTTTCGTTTGTTCAATTACAAAATCTACCGCGTCGGGTTTGAATTGGTGCAAGTGTTCAAGTTGTGCCACTGGCAACAACGGGCTATCCGTTTCATGGTGTTGAACAGTTAAATCGCCGTGACGATTTCTAACATTAGCCGTTGTAGTTTTCGCCATAGTTCAATGTAGTTTTTCTTAGGTCATTAGCCACGTTTTTAAAATCGCCGCGTAGGTTTGCCGCGTCACGACTAAAGCCGCGTTTGTCGGGGCGTATGTAATCATTATCGGGGTACAAAACAAGGGCGTTTGCCATGCCGTCAATGATGTTTTTTAGAATTGATTTACCGTTATTCATTTTGGCGTGTCTGTTTTGGGTTAAATTCGGGTTGATTATAAACACAACAAAGCGTAATGGCGCGTAAATACGCATAAAAAAACCGCCTTATTATCGGCGGCTTTGTTCTGGTGGCGCGTCTTATTTCGCCAACATGGTGTAAATGGTTTGCCGTGACGTTTCAAATTCTTTTGCGATATTGGCAACGCTTACGCCTTCGTTGTGGCGTGCTTTGATTTGTTCAATCTGTTCGTCCGTAAATTTAGGTTTCGCGCCAAACTTGATGCCTTTAGCCAATGCCTTGTCGATGCCTTCGCGTTGGCAAGTTTTCCAATGAACGCCTAGCCTTTTGCCGTGTAATCGTCCATGACATTCGCCACATAATGTAATTAAGTTTGTTTCGTCATCCGTACCGCCTACTGCTGTCGGTACAAGATGATGCTGATGTAAGTTTTCTTTATTCCCGCAAGCAACGCAATAATCATGTCTCATGGTTGCGCCTGTTTTTTTAATGCGTCATAGACTGTTTGCCGTCCAATACCGTACTCATTCATTAGCTGTTCAACTTTTACACCAGCCGCTTTTTTGGCTTGTATTTCAAGTGCAATTTCAGGTGTGACTTTGGCAGTGCGCCCAAACTTAACACCTTTTTCAAGTGCAACCGCTACGCCTTCACGGCGACGTTCAACGATGATTGACCGCTCGAATTCTGCAAATGCGCCCATCATATTGAGCATTAACTGTTGCATCGGGTCACTCGCGCCATCGCCTTTAAAGATTAAATTTTCTTTGTGAAAGTGAACATTTGCACCCTTTGCATTGATTTGTGTAACCAACGTTTTTAAGTCCGCTAAATTACGCGCTAAACGGTCGATACTGTGAACGTTCAACGTATCGCCTGCCCGTAGATATTCGATGCAAGCCTGTAGCTCTTTTCGTTCGTCTGCTGTTTTAGCTGATTTTTTTTCAGTAAATGTTTTGTCTAGCTCGATGCCGTCAAGTTGGCGGTCTGTATTCTGTGTTGTTGTACTCACGCGGATATAACCCACTTGTTGCCCTTTATGATTTTTCATGATGATGCCCTTTAAAATGTTTTCTTTGTACGAAATGTTTTTAAAGTTTATCGTTATTTGTACGAAAAGTAAATAAATAAGTTTTTCGTACTCGATTGCACCGTTGAATTTTTGAAGTACGGAATATAATTATTTTTCGTACTTACGCATTGTTGCGTTTTATTACGCGCTGTTGTGTATTTCGTCGCTGTGGCGCGTTGAATTTTTCGCGCCATGTTTCCCCGATTTTGTTATGGCGTGGCTTTGATGTTGTTGTCGATACGCTAACCAATACGCGCTATAGGTGGCGAATCCTAAACACTTCAACACGGTTTGCGCCGTTGGCTTAGGTTTCGCTGGTGGTGTGGTAGTTATCATTTACTTTTTCGTGCTAAATCTTTGAACGTTTTATGTAAATTGGCTAAGGTTTGTTCAACGTATTGGTCAATCATAATTTGAATGCGGTTTGCATCCGATTCGGCTGCTAGTTGCAGTGCTAACGTTGTGCCTAACGATTCAAGCCGTGAACGAATTAGCGTCATGCTCGAATAAATCACGGGTTCAATGTCTGTAACTAAAAGCAATTGCCCGTTTGATACGGCTAACTCTTGTTCTGCTTTCAAGGCATTGGCACGCTCGCGCCTTCTATGCCAGTCGCTGTAGCTTAATCCGTCGTTATCTGCATTTTCGTTAACGGGTTCATTGTTTGGCGTGGTTTCGCCCCTTGCTTTCGAATGTCGTTGAACCGTTGCTGCTTTCGATTTATCGGCAGTTGTTTCGATACGGGCTAGACTTTCAGCTACTAAAACATTGCCGTCGGCATCGAGTACCAATCGCCCCGCCTTTGCCAATTGCGTGATATAAGAACGATTGCGTTGAATGTGTCGGGCAAATTCTGCCCGTGTCATTACGTTTTCGGGTGGTTGTGTTATTTGTTTAGTCATCGTTTTTCATGGTTACAAGCGTGATTTATTTCGTTTTTGGGTGGTTTTGGGGTAGTGGCGCGACAAATTCAACGCGCCACAAAATCAAAAAGGTACTTCCTAGCCCTTTTCGTTATACGGGTGTAAAAGCCCCGTTTTTTTGGTATACAACCTATAGCGTGCTGACTAAACGACTAAACAAAATTCCGTTTAGTCACTCAAAACCTACGCGGCGCAATTCGGCAAATCGCCATTTTTCAATTTTTCAACATCGTGCAACAAAACTGCCGCTCGTCCGTTTTCTGTCATTGTGATTTTGCCGCTATCAATGTCCGCCGTAATGTCGAGTAAATCTGCGATATTGCACCATTCAAACGCCCCGCCCTTTTGGTTAGTTGGGTTCTGCATAATCCAATGTCTAGCCCAATCAATCGCTAATCGAATTTCACTTGTTTTGTAATCCGATAACCATGCGTCACCATCAATGCCGCGCAATTCAAAATGCAATAAATTTTCTGCGAGTGATTCAACGGTTATGGGCTGATTTTCTAATTCTGTTGTCATGTGTGTTTTCTCTTTTGGCGTGGTGGTTTAGTGCAAAACAGGCGATATGCCCGTCATTAGTTGAAACGCTTGCGCGGTGGTTTCGGTGTCGATACAGCAATAAATCAAAATTGGCGCATATTCGCCGCGTTCATAAGCCGCTGGCACTTGCGCCCCTGACATCGCTTGTTTTGGTCGTTCGATGTTCAAAATATCCGCTAATGTATCAAGTGAAATAAACAAGTTGTCGCGGTGTTGCATCGAAAATGATTTAGCAATTTTCATTGTGTCTACGATTTCACAACTGTTTTCGTTTCGCAGTGCCAACGATAAAAACAACGGCAATTGCAAACGGTGGCGAATGTAAGCGTTGCGAATTTTCGGCAAATCAAAACCGATTGCATTGTGTCCAGTGATTACGGTTTCTGGTGTGATTGTTGAATCCGCCCACGTTCTAAACGCCTGTAACATGGTTTTTTCGTTTTCGCTGGCGATAAGCTCCCAATTTGCCACGTCGAACGGTGGCGCGTTCATTCCATCAAACAAAAATCCGCCCGTATCAGTTCGACACGCAATGCACAGAATGGGGCTTGCATCGAGTAGCGCGGCTTTGTCGTGACGTTTAAGCGCGTTCTCTACCCGTTTCGCTTCAATCTTTGCCGCATCCTTAACATTCGACGGCGGTTTGTAATTCTCAATTGCCCGTTCGATTGCATCATTCGGGGCGTTGCCTGTCTCAATATCGAGCGCGACAAATCGCGCTGTTGTTTGCGTTATCGTCAATGGCGTGGCTGTTTGTGTGGTGTTTAACATTTATTCCCCCGTTAATTGATTGCGTTTTTCAACTGCCCGTTTGATCCATTTGGGTTTAAATACGTTTGTTTCGCCTATTACCTGCATCGTTTTGTGTAAGCCCTCTAAAATTTCGTCACAGTCAGATCGGTTTTGATCGTGTAAAAATTGAAACAAGTCGTTAAGAAATTGTTTATCAACCTCCAAACCATAAAAACCGCTATTTTGCCGCGCCACGTTTGCCGCTTTTGCTTTCTGTTTCGCACGTTTGGCACGTTTATCCGTGTTCATTATTTGCCCTCTAAAGTTAAAAAATTCGGTGTGGTGGAGCGATTACCAACGCTTTCTAAATCCGCCCCCGTTGTTCTGCTGATTACCGCCCCAACTGTTACCGCCTTGTTGGTTTTGCTGTTGCCACGCATCGACGGGCAAACCTAAATTAACCATCGTTTCAATTGCTGACATTAAAGCCGCTGGTGTCGCGGTGTGTTCTGCCCCTAACCAAAATGTACAACGTACTTTGCCCGCTGGTGTTTGAACTGACACGGGTATTCCAACTCCTTGAAAATTCAAATTTGCCGCTGGTGCTGGTTGTTGCCAACCGTTAGCAGGTGGTGGCGCGTTAAGTGGCGCGGCTTGTTGCTGGAGACGGTTTGAAGCAATGCGTTTAATGCCGCAACGTCAATCGTGGTTTGTGCTGGTATATCTGTCATGGTTTCGCCTTTTGTTGGTGGTTTAAAAATTGTTTAACGCGCCACTATTGGCGCGGGTTTGTGTGTATTTTTGATTACCTCCCCGCCCCTTTAAAACCCCGCCCCCTTTCGCGCCACAATCACGCCATAAAGAAAATGCTGTTTTCTGGGGTGGTTTTTCAGAAAAACTAAAATTTTTTAGTGAAAAAAGTGCGTTTTTTGGTCTTTTTTTGCCATTTTTTGGGTGTTTTTGGGTGTTTTTGGGTGTTTTTTTAGGTGTTTTTGGGTCAAAAAGTGCCTTTTTTGCCCTTTTTTGCCCCTTTTTTGCCCTAAAAAGTGCCGTTTTTTGCCTAAAAAGTGCGTTTTTTCGCCATTTTTCGCCGTTTTTTCACGCTGTTTTTTGCCTAAAAAGTGCCTTTTTTGCCTATTTTTTGCGTTTGCTGGTGACGTTTTGCCATTTTGTCACCAGTGGATAAATTCACTGGTGACGGCTACAAGTCCCGCTGTTCATGGCTTACAGCAAAACGTCACCAGTGGAACGGGTGTCACACGCATAAAATTTGCTATACGTTTTTTTTGTTCTATATGCGCGTAAAAACACTGGTGACACTGGTGACACTGGTGACAATCATTAAAAAATATAGATAAATAGCGGTTTGTAGCCGTCACCAGTGGATTTTATTTTTGCCGCGTCGCTGGTGACACTGGTGACACTTACGCTGTTATTCGGTTTGTTCAATTTCAGACAATTGTATTTTTTCAGCCTCGCAGAATGATTTGATTGCATCGGATAGACTGCCAATTCTGTAATGGCGTGGTCTTGAACCGCTTTTTAATACTTCGCCTGTATGTGATTCGCCGATAATTAACGGGGTGCGACGTTGGTTTTTTTCGTAGCCCCATTTGTTTAAATGTTTGCCGATTTGTTCACTGGTCAAGATGCCGAATTGTCCAATTTTGTGACGGTTGCACCACTGGTCATAACCTGCCCGTATCAAGTCTGTAGCGGGTTCTGGTATCCACTGGTTTAACTCGATGGTGTTATGTTGTGATTGAAAAATGTAGCCACGTTCTAAAACGTCTAGCCAAAATTTGCCGAATGAATCTAACGATTGCGCCCGTTGGTGTTTCAATGCGTCGGTTTCGGGTACGTCGTGAACGTCAAATTGTGAAATATCACGGCGTAACATATCGAACAAAAAGGCGGCTTTCGTGTCGGGGTTGTCGAGTTCTGCCCGTAGTGGGTCAAAGTAGGATTTTTTATTGCGGTATTCGCTGGCAACTTCAACAACAAAATAACGCCGTTCATCACTCGATGCTGGCACTATCCAATCGTTGTTTGACGACATAACGATTTTGAGCCTGTTGGTCACGCTTTCGGTGTCGATGCCTTTGCGTTCCACCATCAAAGTCGGTTCTGTGACCAGCCCTTTTAAAACGTTTTCGCCTTGCTTATCACCTGCAAAGAAAACCTCGTCTGCATACAGCAAACAACAATCCGCCATGTGTGCATTGAAATTGCCCGTTAAGTGGCGCGTGTTATTGATTTGAACGCCGTGTTGACCGTAAAGCGATTTGAGAAAATTCAAGGCTAACCCTTTGCCGCAACCTTTTTCACCTTTCAACACAACCGCAACCTGCCCGTTAAGGTTTGGGTATTGCAAGCCGCGTGCTATCCAGTTCAACAAATACTCGTAACAGGTTTCGTCAAACTGACAAACGATGTTTTTTAAATGCCACTCTAACAACGTCCATTTGCCGCCCTGTTTGGGTTTGATGGGGTAGCCGTGCCACTGGTTTAATTTATCGCCGTGAATGGTGGCGCGTTTTTCAATGCCGTTTGCATAGGTCGATGGTTCAAAAACAACGCCGTCTAAGTATTGCCGTCTATTCGGGTCAAATAGCCACGCTTCAGCAACCGTTTTCATTATTGGCGTGCGTGCTTCGTTTTGTTTTTCGCCGATTTTAATTTGCTGATTTGAGTACAAAAGTTTGAAGTCTTTGTCACTGATAAACTGATACGCAATGCGCCCTGTGTCGGGATCTGTGAACTGTTTTAGCACAAAGGTTTTGCCGCCGTTTGGCACGACTGCAAAAGTTTTATTGAGTTTGGCAATGGTTTTGTCTAAACGGGTTTCCCACGACGTAGGAATTGCATCGTCTGGGGTGGCTTGAATCGCCGCGTCTAGGTTGATTTTTGATTTTTTAGTCATATTCAGTTATCCATTTTTTGAGAATGAACAACCGACAAAGCGGATTTATAGCAGGTGCTATTGTTTGAATTTAGGCGGATTTCGGGCATAATTGCCCCTGCCTGTTTCATACCGTCTACATCGGTTGAATTAGTCGCGTTTCGATTTGCCGTCGAAGTACGCAGGGCAAGAATACCGAATTTTCTTGATTCAAGCAAAGCCCGTGCTGTTAATTCAACACGGGTTTTTGCCGTTATGGGGTATTGGTTCATAAATCGCCCCCGCTAATCACGTCATTCCAATCCGTGCCAACGTCGGGCGGTATCAAATAACCGCCATTGCAAGCCAACGCCGCCGCTTTTGCCGCTTTCTGCCCTACGCCGTTTGCATCGTTATCGCCGCATATCGTAATTGGCGCGAATTCAAACAATCGGCGGATTACACGCGCCACGGGTTCTAAATTGCCGCTATCCATTGCACACACAACAAAACTGCCAGAGTCATCGTGTAAAGATTCGCCTGTTGCGTAGCCTTCGCAAATCAAAATGCGATCGTGTGGCGCGTGGTGCTTACCGATAACTGCAAAACAACCTGCTTTTTTGCCGCCCGTTAAAAACCGTTTCGCGCCACTGGCATCAATGAATTGCAATGTTGAAAGTTCACGCTGTTCATTCCATACCGCAATTAACAAATCACCCGCCAAAATTCGCACATATTCGCCCGCCACGCCTTTTTTCAGTAAATAGGGGTGTTGATGTGGGTTAGTGACTTTTGCGCCTTGTTGCCACAATTTACGCGCCACAATTGCCGCTTGTTCATACTTTCGCAGTTGTTCAACGTGGTTTGCGTGTTTTTTGGCTTCAAATTCTGCCCGTTGCTGGTGTGTCGGTGGTGTGAATTGCGTTGAATTAGCCTTGTAACGAACGATTACGCCGTCTTTGTGACTTTGTACCCACCCGTTAGCGATTCCGTCACAGTGCAATTGATACGCGCCATTTTTCGAGTGTTTTTTATCACCGATAACGTGAAAGCGGTGTATTTTTGAATCGCCGATTATTGGGTCGTTGGTATCAATGCCGTTGTCACGGATAAAGGTTAAAAAATCGGTTTCGATTTCGTAATGTGTCATGAATCAATCGCGTTCTGGCATTAAGCCGTTACGTTCAATCATTGATGCAATGTTTCGGATATTGGCAACAACAGCCGCGCATTGGATTTTTTCTGGTGGTGTATCGGTCGTGGGCAATTTTGTTTTTACGGCTTCAAAATGTGCGTCAATAACTGCATCGATGTCGTTTAGTTCGTCCATTGCGGCATCAATGGCATTCAAGATTATTGACCGTTCAAATTGCCCCGCTTCTTCGCTCAAATTCGCTTGTGTGAGTAACAAGATTGATTCGGCTTTTCGTACAGACGCATTGATGACGTTCACGACTTCTAACAATGACGCGGCATTTTCTTGATTGAAACGGTGGTTAAACATATTCATGCCGCCACCTCGTTGTTTTGGTGTGCGAACGAATCGACTAATTTTTGAATATCTGCCACGCGCCACGCTTTCAATCGTTCTGTGACTTTTACGGGTTTGGGATAAAGTCCAGCCTTAACGCGGTTTTCAAACGTTGAGCGGCTGACTGGGATTAAGGCGACAATGCCTTTTTTTGAATCGCCTATAATTTGCTTCAAAGTGAGCAATTGCGGCGTTGGTTGTGCTGTTTGCATTTGTTTGTACCCCGTTAGTTATTATTACGAACACGGGGCTAATTTTTGCAGTCTATTCTGATAATTTCAAAGCTCTACACAGTACAGCTTTAAATTTTAACTAATTGATTTTAAAAGTAATTTTATTTTGTTTAGTTAGTGTTTCGTCACAGTTTGCGGATTTTTACTCTGTTGCGGCTAGGTGTGCCATTTTCGTTAAGATGTTTGTAAATCCATTTTTGAATAGCCCCCTCGGTATACGGGGCAATTTTTCTATTTCGTGTATGCCATTTTTCGGGGTGTTCTTTCATGTAATTTACGGCTTTGGGTACGTTATCTTTTTCAAATAAAACGCCAGTATTGTTTGTTTCATAGAATTCAATCGCTTCAAATTTAGCGATATTGCTTAATTCATGGCGAATTTTTACCTTTTGCCTTGCCTGTTCTGATTTTTTACTTTCAATTTCCCAATGCGCTTG
>CAIVBX010000333.1 GCA_903904275.1 uncultured Pseudomonadota bacterium | reverse complement strand
TGCTCACGAGTATTTTCACAACTGGACAGGGAATCGCATTACTTGCCGCGATTGGTTTCAATTAAGTTTAAAAGAAGGATTCACCGTTTTTCGTGACCAAGAATTTACCGCTGACAGAACATCGCACGCTGTTAAACGCATTGAAGATGTCACGCAACTTCGCACACGCCAATTTGCCGAAGATGCCAGCCCATTAGCGCATCCTGTTCGCCCCGATGCTTATATTGAAATTAACAATTTTTACACGCTAACTGTTTATGAAAAAGGCGCGGAAGTTGTGCGAATGTTACGCACATTGCTTGGTGCGGAAAATTTTAGACGTGGCAGTGATTTGTATTTTGAGCATCACGATGGACAAGCGGTGACGTGTGATGATTTTGTCAGCGCGATGCAAGATGCAAATGGCGTAGATTTGAGCCAATTCCGTCTTTGGTATTCGCAAGCTGGCACGCCAAAAATTCAAGTTGAATCCAATTTTGATGAAACAAACAAAACCTTTTCACTCACACTTTCGCAAAGTTATCCAAATCAGACAGAACCGCTTTTAATTCCAATTCGTTTAGGTTTATTAAATTCGCAAACGGGTGAGGATTTAATTCCTGAAACGCTTTTGCAATTCAATCAAATGCAACAAAATTTCACGTTTGAAAATTTAGATGCAAAACCCATCGTTTCGATTTTTCGCGGATTTTCTGCACCTGTGAATGTTGAAATTGAACGTAATTTGGAAGAATTAGCGTTTTTGTCGCAATACGATAGCGATTCATTTAATCATTGGGATGCTTCGCAAAAATTGGTGGAAAACATTATTTTGGATTTAGTTAAAACACCAACGGTTGAAATTCCTGAAATTTTGTTAAAAACGTTTGAAATCGTTTTAAATTCACCGATTGATGATTTAGCGTATTTTTCATTGTTACTTTCATTGCCTTCAGAAAATTATTTAGCTGAACGCATGGAAATTGTGGATTTTGACGGCATTCATCAAGTGCGTGAACGCATTTTAAAAACGATTGCTGAAAAATTTGAAAATGTTTTAACCGATATTTACAACGCACATCACAAAGACGAATCGGGCGATTTTAGTTCTGATGCGATTGGTCGCCGTCGCGTGAAAAATGCGTGTTTAGCGTTTTTGAGCAAATTAGATTCAGCGCAAATTCAAGAAATTGCAAAATCACAGTTTGAAAATGCTAAAAATATGACTGACCAAATGGCGGCATTAAGCGCAATTGTTCACAATAATCACCCCGCGAAAAATGAATGTTTAGAAAAATTCTATTCGCAATGGCAAAACGAACCGCTTGTAATTGATAAATGGTTTGCGCTTCAAGCCAGCAGTCCCGCCATTGATGCGTTTGAAACTGTGAAAAATCTACGTCCACACGCTGCATTCGACATGAAAAATCCAAATCGTGTGCGCTCGTTAATCGGTGCATTTTCACAAACGAATCCTGTTCATTTTCATGCGAAAAATGGTCAAGGTTACGAATTTTTAGGGGATGCAATTTTGGAATTAAATGCGTTGAATCCACAAGTCGCTTCTCGAATGATTGTGCCTTTAACTGCTTGGCGAAAATGCGATGAAGCGCGTCAAACGTTAATGAAAGCACAACTCAAACGCATCATTGAAACTAAAGAGATTTCTAATGATGTGTTTGAATTAGCTAATAAAAGTTTGATTTAAAGTTGAATTTCTAAGCGTGGGTTTTAATCGCCCACGCCACATCGAGAGCTTGTTTATTTTCTTTTACGTCGTGAACCCGAAAAATTTTTACCCCAGCCATCACGCCTAATGCGGTTGTAACAGCGGTTGCTGTAACAAGTTCTGACGGTTCATTGACTTCACAAATTGCTCCCATAAACCGTTTTCGACTTGTTCCCAACAAAATCGGAAATCCTAACGCCACAAAATCCGCCAAATGAGCAAGCAAATCTAAATTATCTTGTTTGCGTTTTCCAAAGCCAATACCAATATCTAAAATGATATTTTCTTTTTTTATGCCACTTTTTATCGCTTCATTTGCACGTTGTTTCAACGCGCTCAAAACGTCTTGCACCACATTTTCATAATACGGATTATCTTGCATTGTTTTGGGCGTGCCTTGTGCGTGCATTAAAATCAG
>CAIVBX010000332.1 GCA_903904275.1 uncultured Pseudomonadota bacterium | reverse complement strand
TTCGTCGGTAAATTCCATCGGGTGAGAAGTGGTAAAACGCAAACGGTCGATACCTTCAATTGCCGCAACCGCGTGAAGTAATAAGGAAAAATCTGCGATTTCACCGTCTTCCATTTCGCCGCGATAGGCATTCACATTTTGACCGAGTAAGTTAATTTCGCGCACGCCTTGTTTTGCTAATACGCGAATTTCAGCTAACACGTCTTCGAGTGGACGGCTAATTTCTTCACCGCGTGTGTATGGCACAACGCAATAGGTGCAGTATTTGCTGCAACCTTCCATTACCGATACAAACGCTTTTACGCCATCCGCTTTCGCTTCGGGTAAGTTGTCGAATTTTTCAATTTCAGGAAAAGAAATATCGACCACAGGTTTATGTTGTGAACGCACTTCGTTCAATAATTGTGGCAAACGGTGCAAAGTTTGAGGCCCAAAAACCATATCGACAAACGGCGCACGTTTTTGAATTGCTGCGCCTTCTTGACTTGCAACGCAACCACCTACGCCAATAATAATATCAGGGCGTTTGTCTTTAATTTTTCGCCATCTGCCGAGCGCAGAGAAAACTTTTTCTTCGGCTTTTTCACGAATCGAACAAGTATTTAAAAGTAAAACGTCTGCTAATTTTGGGTCGTCCGTTAATTCAAATCCATGTGAAGCCTGCAAAACGTCACGCATTTTATCCGAATCGTATTCGTTCATTTGGCAACCGTTGGTTTGAATATAGAGTTTTTGGGTCATAGTTTATTGAAGTGAAATTAAAATTTAAGAAATTGATTTTTGAGGAAAATCATAAATTGATTAAGCGTAAGTTGCTAGTTGAATCATGCTAATTGTTGCGTTTTATCAGTCATATAATCGCATAATGCTTTCATCATATCAGCATCCGCACCTTGATTTTGTAAGGTTTTAACACGCTGTTCATATTCGTTAAGTGATATGTTTGAATTGTCATTCAATTTTTCAAGACAAAATTTTCGCCATTTTTCCCATTCTGAATTTGTGAATGTGTTGGGATAATTTCGCGCTCGATAACGAAACAACATTTCAGGCAAACGCAAATCATCGTAATGAAACGAAAGCGTGGCTAATTTTTCAGGTGGTGTATTGCGAATTTGGGTCATGGCTTTTTTATCAGTCGCAGAAAAAAATCCACCGCTGTAAAGTGCTAAATCCACATCAACAGGCGTTTGCGTATTTTCATAAGGTGAATTGAAAACGGCTGAAATTTTAGACGTGAAAATGGTCGAAAAATTTTTCGCCAACAATTCGCCATTTTTCAAACAGACATCAACATCAATTCCTAAACGCTTGGCATCGTCGGCGCGTAAAACGGACATCGGCGCAAGAACAGGACATTTATTGATATGAACCGTTTTTAACGGAATTCGCGCCACGTTTTCAGGTAAATCTTCCGTTGCGACAAACAATCGTTGTTTAATTTCTTCGGTTGATAATTCGAGCAATGTAGCAGGATTCACGCTCAAATCATAAACCACAATTTCATTTGCATTCGTCGGATGCACACACAACGGCATCACAATCGCTAAACAATTTTGCGCGGCAGGATACATTCCTGAAATATGAATCAACGGCGTGCCACTTCCGACATTTAACAATTTCGACGCTTGTGTTTTGGTTCGATGTTCAAACAAAAATTGGAACAGACGCGGTTGTGCTTGTTTCAACAAATGCGCCAGCGACAACAACGCATAAACATCGGCAAGCGCATCATGGGCGTTTGCGTGTTGAATATGATTTGCAACAGTGAGTTGGTCTAATTTAAAAATCGGTTTGCGTTCATCGTCATAAACCCAGTTGAAACCGTCTGGACGCAACGCTTGCGCGGCTCGAAAAACATCGAGTAAATCCCAACGCGAATTACCATTTTTCCATTCGCGTTCATACACATCGTAAAAATTGCGATAAAAACCGTGGCGCGTCACTTCGTCATCAAAACGAATTGAGTTGTAACCCAAAACGCAAGTATTCGGTTGTGAAAATTGCTGATGAATTTGGCGTACAAAATCAGCTTCAATTAAGCCTTTTTCATTCGCGGATTGTGGCGTGATTTTAGTAATCAAACACGCTTCTGGATGTGGCAACGTGTCCAAACTCAATTTACAAAAAATCGAAATCGGTTCGTCAATAATATTGAAATTCAAATCGGTTCGCACGCCTGCAAATTGCAATGGACGGTCTTTTTGCGGATGTGTGCCTGTGGTTTCGTAGTCGTACCAAAAAAGCGAATCGGTCATAAATTATCAATCAAGCGAGTTTTGCCAAGTTTTGCAGCGGCTAAAATAATTAAATCGTCGTCATTTTCAGTCACTAATTTCAAATCGCAACGTCGCGCTACGTTAAAATAATCAACCACAAAACCGACATTTTCTAATTCTGAAATTGCTGATTTTTCAACATCTGAAATGGTTTGTGTTGCTAGATTTTCACGCGCGTTTTGCAATGTTTTATAAAGTTGTGGCGCGATTTTTCGTTCATTTTCAGTTAAATAACCGTTGCGTGAACTCATCGCTAAACCGTCAGATTCTCGAACCGTCGGCACGCCAACCAATTCAACTGGCAAATGTAAATCACGCACCATCGTTTGAATCACGGCAAATTGTTGAAAATCTTTCAATCCAAATAACGCCACGTCGGGCTGAACGATGTTGAATAATTTACAAACCACCGTTGCCACGCCATCAAAATGCCCTGCTCTCGACGCGCCACAAAAATTTTGTGAAATTTCTGAAACGCTCACGGTTGTTTGTGCATTTGATGAATAAATCGTTTCAACCGTAGGTAAAAAAACCGCGTCACAATCTTCGTTTTCTAATAATTCACAATCGCGCGTTTCAGTTCGTGGATAGGTTGAAAAATCTTCATTTACGCCAAACTGCGTCGGATTGACAAAAATACTAACGATAACTTTGTCAGCGCGTTTTTTGGCTTCGCGAACAAGTTGCAAATGCCCTGCGTGTAAATTTCCCATCGTCGGGACAAATGCCACGCGCGGATTTTCTTTTCGCCACGCGCGAATTTCTGAAATAGTTGTGAAAGTTTGCATGAATTAAAAACTGTGAGCTTCGGTAGGAAATTCGCCATTTTTAACAGCGATAGAATAATTTTTTAACGCAGATTCAATCGAATTGGTGTCGGTGAGAAAGTTTTTTGAAAATCGTGGACGTTTGCCTGTACTAATTCCT
>CAIVBX010000331.1 GCA_903904275.1 uncultured Pseudomonadota bacterium | reverse complement strand
GTCCAGGCGGATTACCTGCATCTTGGAATGAAGCCGATGCAACTATGCAAGCTGGTGAAGCAGATATTGCAGAAGGTTGACGCATAGTATCTAATTTGCTAACATTCATTAACATTAGTTAATGGTAAATTCAATGAAATACTATACCAGCCGAGAAGCAGCAAAGATTTTAGATGTACACCCGAACACATTAAGAAAATGGGCAGACGATGGCACAATTGAAACGATTAAAACCGCCTCAGGGCAACGACGATACAACCTTGAGCAATACGCTAAAGTTGGAAAACTCGCTACCGTCTGCTATTGCCGCGTGTCTAGCGCAAAACAACGTGACGACCTCACAAGACAAGTCGATTTTATGCGTGAAAAATACCCCAACGCCGAAATTATCAAAGATGTCGGAAGCGGTCTTAACTTCAAACGCAAAGGACTTAAAGCCATTTTGGAACGCGCAATGCGCGGAGATAGCATCGAGCTTGTGGTTGCCCACCGAGACAGATTGGCAAGATTCGGACAAGACCTTATCAAGCAAGTTATCGAGTTCAATGGTGGAAAACTCGTGGTTCTCGACCAATCTGCTTGTTCTCCCGAAGAAGAACTCACCAAAGACTTGCTCAATATCCTACACGTCTTCAGTTGCCGAATGCACGGACTTAGAAATTACAAAAAGCAAGTTGCACAAGCTACGTCCAACAATACAGAACAAGGAACAATTCAACAAGTGGATGGTGGTTAGTCGTTTTGTTTATAACACCACGATAGCTTTTTTGCGTGATTACGAAGGCGATAAAAAGCCATCGTGGATGGACATTAAAAAGATGTTTACGCGCTTACTTCCCGAATGGACAAAAGACACGCCTTTTCAAATCAAAGGCATAGCGATTAAAGACGCGCATAACGCCTTTTGGAAAACCTGCAAAGCCAATAAAGGAAGTGGCAAACCCACGACATTTAGATTTCGCAGTCGTAAAGACCCCGTGCAATCTTGCTATATTCCTAAATCAGCAATTAGCGAAAACGGCATCTATCCTCAAATTTCTGGTAAAGGTTTGGGTTATGCCGAATCTTTACCAGAATCTTGTTTAGATTCGAGGTTGGTTTGGAAAGCAGGCAAATTTTACTTAGCCGTCCCATCGAAGCACCGCGTACCTTCTGGCGATAACCAAGCCCACGGTGTAACACAATCTATTGTGGCGATAGACCCAGGCGTAAGAACCTTTGCTACTTTTTACTCTACCGAAAGTTGTGGTTTTTTGGGTAAAAGTGATTTTTCACGCATTCAAAGAATGGCGCATTATTTGGACGATTTAATGTCGCGTGCGACCAAAGCAGGAAAACAAAAGAAAAAACGCATGATGTTGGCAGGATTAAGAATGCGTCAAAAAGTACAAAATTTGATTGACGAATTGCATCACAAAACCGCGTTGTTTTTGGTTAAAAATTTTGATTGTATTTTACTTCCGACCTTTGAAACCTCTCAAATGGTTAGTCGTTCAGGACGCAAAATTAGAAGTAAAACCGTTCGCAATATGCTGACCTTTGCTCATTATCGCTTTAAGCAATTTTTGAAAAATAAAGCCTTTGAGTATGGCAAAGCGGTTGTCGATGTGTGCGAAGCCTACACCAGCAAAACGCACCCACAAACAGGTGAAATAAAGCAAATCGGCGGCGCAAAAAGAATACGATTGTTATCTGGGGAATGGGTCAACAGAGACATCGTCGGAGCGCGTAATATCCTTTTACGCGCATTGGTAGATAAACCCGACTGTTTTACAGTCGCAGTTAGCATTATTTAACTTAGGTTAGAGAATGTTAAGAAAAAATTATCGGTTATTAAACAAATTTCAGATCAACAATTGATAGCCGTTATTCGAGACAAATCACGCATTTTTGAGGAATCAGAATATAGTCGTTTGCTGTCACAACTATCTGATTGGACAACGACACCTCCATCATCGGATAAAACGCC
>CAIVBX010000330.1 GCA_903904275.1 uncultured Pseudomonadota bacterium | reverse complement strand
CGCTATCAATTTATTACTTTTAAAAACAAAAATCATGTCAGACTTCGCCAAAGAAATTATTCCCGTCAATCTTGAAGACGAGATGAAACAATCCTATTTAGATTATGCGATGAGCGTCATTATCGGTCGAGCATTACCCGATGTGCGCGATGGTTTAAAACCAGTGCATCGGCGCGTACTTTTTGCGATGAACGAATTGGGGAATGATTTTAATAAAGCCTATAAAAAATCAGCTCGCGTAGTCGGTGACGTAATCGGTAAATATCACCCACACGGTGACACGGCTGTTTATGACACAATGGTTCGCATGGCGCAGCCATTTTCAATGCGCCACATGTTAATTGACGGTCAGGGAAATTTTGGTAGCGTTGATGGCGATTCACCAGCTGCAATGCGTTATACCGAAGTACGAATGGCGAAAATTTCACACGAATTACTTGCTGATTTAGATAAAGAAACCGTCGATTTCACGCCCAACTACGATGAATCAGAATCTGAACCATCTGTTTTACCAACACGCATTCCAACTCTGTTAATCAATGGTTCATCAGGCATTGCGGTTGGGATGGCAACGAACATTCCACCCCACAACTTAAATGAAGTTATCAGCGCGTGTTTAGCGTTAATTGATGAACCAAATTCGACCGTTTCAGATTTAATGGAACACATCAAAGGCCCAGATTTCCCAACAGCAGCATTTATCAACGGCGCGGCAGGCATTCGTCACGCTTACGAAACAGGTCGCGGAAAAATTTACCTTCGGGCTCGTTGCGAAATTGAAAATATCGGCGACAGTTCTCGTCAAGCTATTATCGTCACCGAATTACCGTATCAAGTGAACAAAGCACGTTTGCTCGAAAAAATCGCTGAACTCGTCAAAGAAGGCAAAATCGAAGGCATTTCAGGCTTGCGCGACGAATCCGACAAAGACGGTATGCGAATGGTGATTGAATTAAAACGCGGCGAAGTCGGCGAAGTCGTTTTGAACAACCTTTATAAACAAACCCAATTCCAAACTGTTTTCGGTATCAACATGGTGGCGATTCTTGATGGTCGTCCGTATTGTTTAAATTTGCTCGAAATTCTGGGCGCATTTATCAATCATCGCCGTGAAATCGTGACTCGTCGCACGGTGTATTTACTTCGCAAAGCGCGTGAACGAGCGCATATTTTGGAAGGTCTAGCGATTGCATTAGCGAATATCAACGCCATGATTGACATGATTAAAGCGGCTAAAACGCCTGCCGAAGCAAAAGAAGGTTTGCTTTCAACGTTGTGGAATGCAGGTTTGGTTTTGAATTTAATCGAACGCACCAACGCAGGCGATTCGCGTCCTGATAATTTGCCTGCAATTTATGGTTTATCAGGCGAAACCTATCGCCTTTCAGAAGCACAAGCACAGGCGATTTTAGAATTGCGTTTGCACCGTTTGACAGGTTTGGAGCAAGACAAAATCGTTGGCGAATACACGCAATTACTGGAACAAATCGCGTTTTATTTGCACATTTTGGGTAATGATGTGCGTTTGATGGAAGTGATTCGTGAAGAACTCGTTGCTATTAAAGACCAATACAGCGAACCACGTCGCACCGTGATTATCGAAAATCGGGATGATTTAACCGATGAAGATTTAATCACCGAAGAAGATATGGTGGTCACGGTTTCGCATGAAGGTTATGTGAAAGCGCAACCGCTTTCAGATTATCAAGCACAACATCGTGGCGGTCGTGGCAAATCGGCAACCCAAACCAAAGAAGAAGATTTTGTTGACCAACTTGTGATTGCCAGCACCCACGACACGATTTTGTGTTTTTCATCACGCGGCAAAGTCTATGCAATGAAAGTTTATCAATTGCCAATCGGTAGTCGCGCCGCGCGTGGCAAACCATTTGTAAATTTATTCCCGCTCGAAGATGGCGAAAAAATTAACGCCTTTTTGCCGACCCGCGATTACGACGAAAATAAATTTATTTTCATGGCAACGTCAGCAGGAACAGTTAAAAAAACGCCGTTGCCTGAATTTGCAAGCATTCGTGTCAGCGGCAAAATTGCGATTGATTTGCGCGAAGATGATACCTTAATTGGCGTGGCTATTACTGATGGCGAGCAAAACATTATGATGTTTAGCAGCGACGGCAAAGCGATTCGCTTCAACGAAGGCGACGTGCGTTCAATGGGCAGAACGGCAACAGGTGTGCGTGGTTTTAGATTAAACGACGGCGAAAAAGTCATTTCGCTCATCGTCGCATCTGAAGGCGCGGTTTTAACTGTAACTGAAAACGGTTACGGCAAACGCACCGAAGTTGAAAAATTCCGTCATCAAGGTCGTGGTGGTAGCGGTACGATTGCGATGCAAACCTCTGAACGTAACGGTAATGTCGTTGGTGCATTGCTTGTGAACGATACCGATGAACTCATGATTATCACTGACGGCGGTGTTTTAGTGAGAACGCGAGTTTCTGAAATTTCAGTCGTTGGACGAAATGCTCAAGGCGTGCGAGTGATTCGTTTAGATGAAGGTGAAAAAGTAGTTGGTGTCGATAGAATTGCTGGGTTAGAAACTGAAGAAGCTGAAGTGATTGAAGCAGAAAACACTGAAATTGATAATGTTGTAAGCGAAGAGTAAAACGATGGAAAATTTCACGCCGTATTCGGCATTTTTTGGTGGCAGTTTGATTGGTTTATCGGCAGCTTTATTGATGTATTTCAACGGACGAATTGCTGGTATTTCAGGGATGATTGCAGGCGCATTCGATGTGAAAAATAGCGAAAATCATTGGCGACTATTTTTCTTAGGCGGTTTAATTTTAGGTGCCGTGATTTTTAATTTATTTGTACCTCACACGCCTGTGACCTATTCACGTTCAACATTTTTACTAATCGTTTCGGGAATTTTAGTTGGTTATGGCACACGTTTAGGAAATGGCTGCACAAGCGGTCACGCTGTTTGTGG
>CAIVBX010000329.1 GCA_903904275.1 uncultured Pseudomonadota bacterium | reverse complement strand
TGGGTTAGTACGAGATGCTAAAACTGAACTATGACTACTATTCACAGTTCGTTTGTCATCATCGTCAAGTTTTGAAATAGCTACACTTGACTGTTTTATGTCGAGTGCATCACATATATCAGATGCAAAAAACCACGTCACATCATCTATGTTGATGGTACGAATTTTATGATTTTCTTCATCTTCGAAAATCTGTAGACCTAATTGAATTCCCATTTAATTATTTTCCCGTTATGAAAATCTGGATACACCGTCACACACATATCCGATGCAATACGATGGCTAGCAAACAAAAAAACCGACTACCTAACGGTAAATCGGTTTTTTCAATTTAGACAAAAAAGCGTTTAAGCCAACATGATTACATCATGCCGCCCATACCACCCATTCCGCCCATGCCACCCATATCAGGCATACCATGACCTTTGTCATCGCTAGGCGCGTCAGCAATCATCACTTCGGTGGTGAGCATCAAACCTGCCACAGAAGCCGCATTTTGCAACGCAGTACGAGTGACTTTTGCAGGGTCTAAAATTCCCATTTCAATCATGTCGCCATATTGACCTGTTGCCGCGTTGTAACCGAAATTGCCCGAACCTTTTTGAACTTCGTTGAACACAACCGATGGTTCGTCGCCAGCATTAGAAACGATTTGACGCAAAGGCTCTTCCATCGCACGACGTAAAATGTTCACGCCAACGGTTTGATCGTGATTGATACCTTGTAAATCTTTAATTGCCGCCAACGCACGAACCAACGCTGTACCGCCGCCAGCCACAACGCCTTCCTCAACCGCCGCACGAGTCGAATGCAACGCATCTTCAACGCGAGCTTTTTTCTCTTTCATTTCGATTTCAGTTGCCGCACCGACTTTGATAACCGCAACACCGCCAGCCAATTTAGCTAAACGTTCTTGCAATTTTTCTTTGTCGTAATCAGAGGTTGATTCTTCAGCTTGAGCGCGAATTTGAGCCACGCGAGCTTTGATTGCGTCTTCTGAACCGTAACCGTCAATGATGGTGGTGTTGTCTTTGGTGATTTGAACACGTTTTGCAGTACCTAATTGTGCGAGTTCTGCTTTTTCCAAACTCAAACCGATTTCTTCTGAAATCACTGTACCGTTTGTTAAAACCGCGATGTCTTCGAGCATTGCTTTACGACGGTCGCCGAAACCTGGTGCTTTAACCGCCGCAACTTTCACGATGCCACGAATTGTATTCACAACCAACGTCGCTAACGCTTCGCCTTCAACGTCTTCAGCGATAATCAATAATGGACGACCTGCTTTTGCAACGCCTTCTAAAACTGGCAACATGTCGCGGATGTTTGAGATTTTTTTGTCATAAATCAAAATCATCGGGTCGTCTAATTCGACGCTCATGCTGTCTTGTTTGTTGATGAAATAAGGCGACAAATAACCACGGTCGAATTGCATCCCTTCAACCACGTCCAAAGAATTGTCTAAACCTGAACCTTCTTCAACAGTGATAACGCCTTCTTTACCGACTTTTTCCATTGCTTCAGCAATGATTTGACCGACTGATTCGTCAGAGTTCGCAGAAATCGTACCGACTTGAGCAATCGCTTTGTTGTCTACGCAAGGTGTAGCCGATGCAACGATTGATTCAACCGCTTTCGTGCAAGCCAAATCGATACCGCGTTTTAAATCCATTGGATTCATGCCAGCGGCAACGGCTTTTAAACCTTCGTTCACAATTGCTTGCGCCAAAACAGTCGCTGTCGTTGTACCGTCACCCGCTACGTCAGACGTTTTTGATGAAACTTCTTTCACCATTTGTGCGCCCATGTTTTCAAATTTGTCTTTTAATTCGATTTCTTTTGCAACCGATACACCGTCTTTAGTAATCGTTGGTGCGCCGAAACTTTTGTCTAAAATCGCGTTGCGACCTTTAGGACCTAAAGTGACTTTTACTGCGTTTGCTAAAATGTTCACACCACGCGCCATACGAACTCTTGCGTCATCACCGAATAAAACGTCTTTTGCTGCCATGTTTAAATACCTTGTGTTTGAGAATGTTTGTTTAAAAAAGAATTAACTGTGTTACGCAAAGCACATCCCCCAGCCTTTCAGGCTGCCCCCTTCAAAG
>CAIVBX010000328.1 GCA_903904275.1 uncultured Pseudomonadota bacterium | reverse complement strand
TCGTGAAAATCAAGCCGAATTAGCGATGAAAAAAGCCGATTTAGCCAAAGCAAAAGCGGATGTTTCAGTTGCAAAAGCTAACGTTGCTGATACGCAATCATTATTTGATTTGGCGAATTCTGTTTCAGATTCAAGAGCAATCAGCGGAGAAGACGTTCTAAAACGTCGAAATGCGCTCGCGGTTGCTAAAGCCAAATTTGAAAGTGCAAATGCGTTTGTCGAACAAGCACAAGCCGCAATTTTACAAACTGAAACCACGTTAGAACGTTTGATTATTCGTGCGCCGATTGATAGCGATGTTTTACAAGTTAATGTTCGTGCAGGGGAATTTGCAACCGCTGGCACGTTATCAAAACCGCTTTTGATTTTGGGCGATTTAAAAACGCTGCACGTTCGCGTTGATATTGACGAAAACGATGCGTGGCGATTTGATAAAAATTCAAAAGCCGTTGCGTATTTGCGTGGCAATCGACAATTTAAAGTCGATTTGCAACTTGCTTATGTTGAACCGTTTGTTGTGCCGAAAAAATCCTTAACAGGTGATAGCACTGAACGGGTTGATACGCGGGTTTTACAAGCGTTGTATCAATTTAATCCGAAAGATTTGTCGGCTTATATTGGGCAGCAAATGGACGTTTTTATTGAAGCAAATACAACCCAGTGAAAAAGTTAATTTTTGTTTTACCGTTGGTTTTAACTGCTTGCGTTGTCGGACGCGATTACACTCCGCCCGAAATGCCAATACCGCAAAAATGGAGCGAAGATTTAGCGATTAAAAAATCATCTGCTGAATGGTGGAAATCGTTTAATGACACAACATTAAATGGTTTGATTGTTGAAGCAATGTCCACAAATTTGAATTTAAAACAAGCATTGTCGCGAGTGAAAGAAGCACGAGTTTTACGACGTGAAACCATTGCAACAGGTTTGCCAAGTTTGAGTGGTAAAAATGTCGCGAGTCGTCGATTTAATAATTCTTCTCAAGGTGGCGGCAGTCCGATTGCTGGTCAAGCAATTAACATTTTTCAACTTGGTTTTGATGCCGCGTGGGAAATTGATTTTTTTGGTGGAATTCAACGCGCCATCGAAGCGGCGGATGCGTCGATTGAAATTGAAACAGAAAATAGTCACGATATTTTGCTGACGTTGCAGGCTGAAGTGGCGCGAGAATACATTTTATTACGAACGAATCAACAACTTGTCGCTACGCATCAAGAACTTCTAGTCGTGCAAGCCGAAACGGTAAAACTCACTCAAATTCGTCAACAAGGTGGTTTGGCTAATGCGTTAGAAGTTACGCAAGCACAAGTACAATTTGAAAATACGGCGGCAAATTTGCCGAATTATGAAACTGAAATTCAACATGCGATTCATGCGTTGAGCGTTTTGTTAGGTCGTTCGCCGGCGGGCTATTCTTGTGCTTCTTTTTAAAAACCAGCCAGAGCTGAAAACGAATCCGCTGCCAAAAGGACGGCTTAGCGATGCGCGAACAGGCCGATGGCGCTTTCATGTAAT
>CAIVBX010000327.1 GCA_903904275.1 uncultured Pseudomonadota bacterium | reverse complement strand
TTGCAAGACAATAAAAAACCCACTAAGCTATAAAACTTGTGGGATTGTAGACTTCTTTGCATCTTGTTGGACGCTTGTTTGGCGGAGAGTGAGGGATTCGAACCCTCGGTACGTTGCCGTACACACACTTTCCAGGCGTGCGCCATCGACCACTCGACCAACTCTCCAATTATCTGATTTACTGCTTGAAAGGGCGTAAAGAATAAGCGACTTCACGCCATGTTGCAAGATTAAGCCACGGTTTCTTCTAATTCTTCCCACCGTGCATAGCTTTTCGCCAATTCATCATCCAAATTTTTCAATTCCGCTAACACCAAATTGATTGCCGTTTGTTCTTGTTTATAAAAACTCGGTTCATTCACTTTTGCGGTGATTTCAACATGTTTGGCTTCTAATTTTTCAATTAGTTGCGGCAATTTATCGAATTCTTGCTGTTCTTTAAAAGACAGTTTTTTCTTTTTCGGTGCAGTTGAATTTGAAACTGGCGCAAGTTTTTCAACTTTCGGAGCGGCTTTTTTCACCGCCGCCGCATCGGCTTTCAACGAATTGTGATATTCCAGCCAATCGCTATAACCACCGAAAAACTCTTCTACATTTCCCGTTCCGTCTAATGCAAAAACGTTTGTGACCACGTTGTCTAAAAATGCGCGATCGTGACTGACCAATAAAAGTGTGCCATCAAATTCAACGAGTTTTGCTTCCAATAATTCGAGCGTTTCTAAATCTAAATCGTTGGTCGGTTCGTCCATTACGATTAAATTTGCAGGTTTGGTGAATAATCTCGCCAACAATAAACGGTTTTTTTCGCCACCCGATAAACTTTTAACAGGTGAACGCGCTCGCGCGGGTGCAAATAAAAAATCACCTAAATACGAAATAACGTGTCGTTGCTGTCCGCGAATTTCCACAAAATCATTCCCGTGGGCAATCGTATCAACAACCGTCATTTCTGGGTCTAATTGGTCGCGCAATTGGTCAAAATACGCGATTTCGAGTTTTGTGCCTTGTTCGATTGTGCCGCTGGTTGGTTCGAGTTGTTGAAGCAATAATTTCAATAACGTCGATTTACCCGCGCCATTTGCACCAATTAAACCAATTTTGTCACCACGTTGAATCAGTGTTGAGAAATCGTTGATGATTTTTCTATCGCCATAAGTGAATCCTAAATTCGTGACTTCCATCACTTTTTTGCCTGATTTTTCGCCTGAATCTAAGCCCATTTTTGCGGTACCTTGGGTATTTCGACGTTCAGAACGTTCAGCTCGCAAACGTTCTAACGCTCGCACACGACCTTCATTTCGGGTGCGACGTGCTTTCACACCTTGACGAATCCACACTTCTTCGTCAGCGAGTTTTTTATCAAATTCGGCATTTTGATTGGCTTCATCTTCTAACGCGGCGGCTTTGCGGGTTAAATAATCGTCGTAAGTGCCTTGCCACGAAACCAAATTCCCACGGTCTAAATCGACGATTCGTGTCGCTAATTTTTGCAAAAACGCACGGTCATGCGTAACAAATAATACCGCGCCTTGAAACGCTAAAACTTGTTCTTCGAGCCACGCGATACTTTCAAAATCCAAATGGTTAGTCGGTTCGTCTAGCAACAACACTTCAGGTTCAATCACCAGCGCACGCGCTAAATCCACACGCCGTTTCCAACCGCCTGATAAACCTTTAATTTTCAATTCAGGCGGCAAATTTAATTTACTCAAGGTTGTTTCAACGCGCTGTTGAAACGCCCAACCGTTACGCGATTCGAGTTCGTGTTGCAAATTACCGAGTTCGTTTAAGGCTTTTTCATCTTCATAATCCATCGTCAACGACAAATCATGATAACGAGCAATGATTTCACCTAAATCCCCTAACCCACTTGCAACCGCATCATAAATTGTCGCATCGTCGGGCAAATCAGGATTTTGTGCGAGCCAAGCTAAACGCAATTCAGGTTGTCGCCAAATTTCACCGTCATCCGCGTGAATATCGTTAGCGATAATTTTCATCAATGTCGATTTCCCTTCACCATTGCGACCGAGTAAGCCGACACGTTCACCTGCATCGAGTTGAAAATCTGCATGTTTAAGTAATGCGTGTGTGCCGAAGGCGATTGAAACGTTTGATAATCTTAATAAAGGCATTTTTTAATTTAATTTGATAGTGAATTTTTAAAACAAATGTTTAACCGCATTACGTTCTTCTTTTAATTCTTCTTCTGTAATTTTCATTCTTTGGCGACTAAATTCATTGATTGGTAAGCCTTGAACGATGTGAATTTCGCCATCTTCAACAGTGACGGGAAATGAATACATCAATCCTTTTTCAATGCCATAACTGCCATCAGATACAACGCCCATGCTAACCCAATCATTTTCAGGTGAACCGTGCGCCCAAACCCGCATTTGGTCTAACGCCGCATTTGCCGCAGAACCTGCGCTTGATTGTCCACGCGCTTTAATTACCGCTTCGCCACGTTGTTGAACGGTTGGAATAAAATCATTCACAAACCACGCATCATCAACTAACGATAAGGCTTCGCGTCCGCGAACCGTAGCGTAATGTAAATCAGGATATTGTGTGCAAGAATGATTTCCCCAAACGGTCATATTTTTAATGTCAGTCGTTAAAACGCCGCATTTTTCAGCTAATTGGCTGATTGCGCGATTGTGGTCTAAACGGCTCATGGCAGAAAAATTTTTTGCTGATAAATCAGGGGCATTTTTTAAGGCAATCAGTGCATTGGTATTGGCGGGATTTCCTGTGACTAATACTTTTACATTTCGATTTGCCACTGCGTTTAAGGCTTTTCCTTGCGTGGCAAAAATTTCTGCATTCACTTGCAATAAATCCTTTCGCACCATGCCTAACGTTCGCGGTCGTGCGCCAATTAAAAAGGCGTAATCAACATTTTTAAACGCAACTAATGGGTTATCGCTCATTTCAATTCCGCTGACAATCGGACTTGCACAATCATTTAATTCCATCACAACGCCTTCTAAAGCAGGCATTGCAGAAGGAACTTCTAATAAATGTAAATAAATAGGTTGGTCTTTTCCAAAGGAATGTCCTGCTGCCAAGCGAAATAACAGCGAATAACTGATTTGTCCTGCCGCCCCTGTGACAGCAATATGAAGTGGTGCTTTCATTTTTTATCTTTCCTTTGAAACAACGCGCGGGGTGTTATCTAAAAAATAGTGAATTATGAAACGCTGTTTTACAACGGCGTAATTGAATAGCGTCATCGTATCATTAAACACAGGTTACAAAAAATTTTGCCGCAAACAAAAAACGCCTTACTTTTAAAAAGTAAGGCGTTTTTTATGGTGTGAAATTAAAAATTATGCAGCAAAATTTTTTGCGGCAAATTCCCAATTTACTAATGCCCAAAATGCTTCCAAATACGCAGGACGCGCATTGCGGAAATCAACATAATAAGCGTGTTCCCAAACGTCACAAGTCAAAATCGGTGTTTGACCTGCTGTTAATGGTGTGCCAGCGTTGCTTGTGCTAACTAATGCTAAAGAACCATCCGCATTTTTAACAAGCCACGCCCAACCAGAACCAAAAGTCGTAATCGCTGTTTTAGTGAATTCTTCTTTAAATTTCGCAAATGAGCCGAATGTTGCGTTAATCGCGTCTGCTAATTCGCCAGTTGGTTCACCACCTGCATTCGGAGCTAAACAGTTCCAATAAAACGTGTGATTCCAAACTTGCGCGGCATTATTGAAAATGCCACCTGATGATTTCACAACGATTTCTTCTAATGACAAACCATCAAATTCCGTTCCAGGAACTAAATTGTTTAAGTTTGTCACATAAGTTTGATGATGTTTGCCGTGATGAAATTCTAATGTTTCAGCCGAAATGTGTGGTGCAAGTGCGTCTTTGGCGTAAGGCAAAGCAGGAAGTTCAAAAGCCATAATAATCTCCTAAAATGAAAAATAAATACCAACTAATTTAATGCGAAATAACTTTAGCATTGATTACGAATTAAATAAACTAAAGGCTAATTTTGTGAATGGGCATTTTGCATGGCGATTCGCGCTCCTAAACCTGTCGGTTGAACTAATCCTGTCGCTATCGCAATTACCACAAAAATAAATAAAACGACTGATAAACCAATTCGGAACGTCAATGCTTTAACCGTTTTTTGTGAATGTGCTGCGTCTTTATGTTTCACTAAATGAAACAACGCCGAACCTAAACTGGCGATAATAGCGAGAAAAGCAGCGATAATAAGCGTTTTAATGAACATAGTTTGCAGCCGTGAAATAAAGAAAAGGCTATTTTCAATGATTTTACGTCAGCAATACAACTTTTAAAGGCGACAGAATGGCACTGAAATTACGTTGGTTATTTGCTTATTTGGCATTATTTATTTTGTTTTTAAGTTTAGGCGTGTGGCAAATTCATCGCGCGAATGAAAAACAAGATTTTCTCAATACAGAAGCAAAACGTGTGGCAGAAACGGTCAATCTGACGGCTGAAAATTTAGAAAATAGCGACGCATTACGTTATAAACAAGCCACTGTTTTAGGACGTTACGACACAAAAAAACAGTTTTTACTTGATAATCAAATCAATGAAGGAAAAGCAGGTTATTTTGTTTTTACACCGTTTAAATTGGCAAATTCAAATAAGGCGATTTTGGTAAATCGTGGCTGGATTCCGCTTGTTGAACCACGTTCAACTTTGCCAAATGTGGAATTTTTGGCTGAAAACGAAACCATTCTGAACGGACGAATTAACACATTTCCCAGCGTTGGTTTGAAATTAGATGGCGCGAATCAGCCAACCCAAACAAATCCTGCTGTGGTTGGTTTTCTGGATGCCCAAATTTTAGAGACTGATTTGGGTTATGAATTATTCGACTTTCAATTAGAATTAGCCCCCAATTCATCAAATGGATTTAAACGCGAATGGGCAATGACAAAAATCATGCAGCCTGAACAGCACTTAGGTTACGCATTGCAATGGTTTGGTTTAGCGTTTGTGTTGACAGTCATTTTTATTAAATTTGGGCTTCAAAAATCATCTTTATAATTTTAAAAAAATAGGAACATCATGAATTATTCAATCGAAACAAACCGCATCGAAAATGTAAAATCAGATTGTGTCGTTGTTGGCATTTACTCAAATCAAACATTAAGTGCGTCTGCGCAAATGGTAGATAGCGCAACAAATGGCTTAATTTCTAGCGTTGTAAAACGTGGTGATATTTTAGGGAAATTAAACGACACATTATTTTTAAATGTAATACCAAATAGCGATATTGAACGTGTTTTATTAGTTGGTTTAGGTGAACAAAAACCGCTTACTACAAAAAATTACCGTAAAGTTTTGGCAACCACGATTAGCACAATTAAAAAATCGCGTTTAAATTCCGTTGTTATTGCATTAACTGATATTGACGTTGAAAAAGCGGATTTAAATTTGAAAACACGCCAAATTGTCGAAGTTTTTGAAGATGCGATTTATCAATTTATAGACTGTAAAAGCAAACCAGCTGATGAAATGACGTTAAAAAATATCGTGATTTCTGCAACCGATTCAGTCGCGAACCTTGGTTTAGCACAAGGTTTAGCGATTTCTAGTGGTGTAAATTTGGCAAAACATTTAGCGGATTTACCACCAAACATCTGTACTCCAACATTTTTAGCTGAACAAGGTTTAACCCTAGCAAAAAATTTCGACAACATTGAAACGACAATTTTAGATGTTGCTGACATGGAAAAATTGGGCATGGGTTCACTTTTAGGCGTAACACGCGGCAGTCGTGAACCTGCGAAATTGATTTCGATTGAATACAAAGGCGGCGAAGCGAATGCGAAACCAATTGTTTTTGTTGGCAAAGGTTTGACATTTGATGCGGGTGGAATTTCACTCAAACCTGGCGCGGGTATGGATGAAATGAAACACGATATGTGCGGCGGTGCAGCAGTTTTAGGCACATTACAAGCAGCGGCAGAATTGAGTTTGCCACTTAATATCGTCGGTTTAATTCCTGCAACTGAAAATTTACCCGATGGTCAAGCCTGCAAACCTGGTGACGTTTTAACCAGTATGTCAGGCAAAACGATTGAAGTATTAAATACCGATGCTGAAGGTCGTTTGATTTTGTGTGATACGTTGACCTATGCAAAACGCTTTAATCCTGATGTTGTAATTGATTTAGCCACGTTGACAGGCGCAGTTTTAGTCGCATTAGGTCGTGTGCCAAGCGGTTTGTTAGGCAATGATGATGCGCTTTGCAATGATTTAATTTCAGCAAGTGAAACGGCAAATGATAGCGTTTGGCGTTTGCCACTTTGGGAAGAATATCAAGAACAATTGAAATCCAATTTTGCCGATTTAGCGAATATCGGCGGTAAAGATGCAGGCACAATTACTGCTGCGTGTTTTTTAGCAAATTTCACCGAGGGATTCCGTTGGGCGCATTTAGATATTGCGGGAACAGCATGGCGTACAGGTTCAGCGAAAGGTGCGACAGGTCGTCCCGTACCGCTTTTAATGCAATACTTATTGAATCGCGTCAATGCCTGAAGTCACATTTTACGTTTTAAATAGCGAATCGCTTTATGACCGCTATTTATTTTCTTGCAAGTTAATCGAAAAAGCCTATAACAGCGGCAAATTTTGTTATGTTCTGCTCGATTCAATCGAGCAGTGCCAACGCTTAGACGATATGTTGTGGATATTTCGCGCTGGAAGTTTTATTCCGCATCAAGTTTTTAATGGCATTACGCCTGACATTACGGCGCAAATTTTAATTGGTATCGAAAACACGCCTGAAAGTTGGCAAAATCTGGTATTTAATTTGTCTTCGCAAATGCCCGAATCGTGGCAAAATGCGACGCGCGTTTTAGAAATTTTAGACAATAATGAAACGACAAAAATTGTGGGACGAGAGCGTTATCGAACTTACAAAAATGCAGGAATTGAAATTGTGACGCATAAAATTTGATATAAAAAAGCCCCGATTTAATTTCAAAATCGGGGCTTTTTTAAAATCGTTACTTTTTCTTAAAGTAATAAAAACCACCAAATTTACCGCGTAACGTCATGTTATTTTCAGTTTTTTCAACTAATGTAAAAAAATCAAAACGCGAATTTCCAACTTGTGCCACTTTTAATTTTCCTTCTTCAATTTCATAGCCAACAG
>CAIVBX010000326.1 GCA_903904275.1 uncultured Pseudomonadota bacterium | reverse complement strand
ATGCCGATTTTTACGTTTTTTACACAACCCATTAGCGCGTATTTTCAACGTCAATTTGAATTTGAAGCGGATGATTTTGCTTCACAATACGCACAAGCGAGCAAATTAGTAAGTGGTTTGGTGAAATTGTATGAAGAAAACGCCAGCACTTTAACGCCTGACCCATTTTATGCTGATTTTTATTACAGTCATCCACCTGCAGCCGTTCGTATCGCGCATTTAACCAAAAGCTAAAATGCAAATTTGTCCTTGTGGTTCTTCAAATTACGCGAATTGTTGCGAGCCGTTTCATAACGCTTCGCAACTCGCACCAACCGCCGAAACGTTAATGCGTTCGCGTTATAGCGCGTATGTTTTACAAAATGCAGACTATTTACTTGAAACATGGCATAAAACGACACGTCCGAAACAACTCGATTTTCCACAAGAAACCGTTAGTTGGCAAAAATTGGAGATTTTACACACCAAAAAAGGTGGCGCGAAAGACGAAAAAGGACGTGTGGAATTTAACGCTTTTTATGTTGAAAAAGGCGAAACGCATTTGATGCACGAAGTAAGTCGTTTTAAAAAAGTGGCAGGACGTTGGTTTTATGTTGATGGTGTTTTGGATTAAACGTTTCATTTGGATTTGCCTTTTTTTAAGTGTATTTCATTCAGTGCAAGCCAATGAATACGCGGCAAATGTGAAACAAGTTGAAATTACGTTGCAAAATAATGAATACGTTTTAGCGGCAGATTTAGATTATCATTTGAGTGAACAAGCGATTGAAGCCTTGCAAAACAGTGTGCCTTTATTTTGGAAAATTAGAATTAAAATCCAAAAACAGCGAGATTTTTGGTTTGACAAAACCGAGGTAAAACTAGAAATTCGTTACCGTTTGCAATATCACGCGCTGGTAAAAATGTATCGTGTGCGAAATGAACAAACGGGCGAAGTGAATAATTTTTCGACATTAACAGCGGCATTAGATGATATGGCAACCATTCGTAATTTTCCGTTGATTGACAAAAAACTATTGTTATCCAAAACCCGTTATTTTGCCGCAATCAAAGTGATGTTTGACGAATCCGAATTGCCTTTACCACTTCAAACTAAAATTATCGCTAATCCACAATGGCAATTATCAAGCGATTGGACAAAATGGTATTTCAAACATTAACCCTTTAAATTGAGAATTTTATGAATCCAGAAATTAACGCTGTTCGTGCGAATGCAGAATTGTTGCACAGTAAAGCAGATATTGAAGCCGCATTAGATTCAATGGCGAAACAAATTAACCAATTACTTTCGGATAGAAATCCATTGGTTTTAACTGTGATGAATGGCGGATTAGTGGTTGCTGGGCAATTATTAACGCGCTTAACCATGCCATTAACCGTTGATGCGATTAACGCAAGTCGTTATCAAAATAAAACGGTCGGCACAGAAATCGAATGGATTACTAAACCGCGAACGTCTTTAAAAGACCGAACCGTTTTGTTGATTGATGACATTTTAGATGCAGGAATTACGCTTGCGGCGATTTACGATTATTGCGTCGAACAAGGCGCAAGTTCTGTTTATACCGCTGTTTTATTGGACAAAAATCTGCCGCAATCAAAACCGATTACGGCAGATTTTATTGGATTAAGCGTTGAAGACCGTTATGTTTTTGGTTACGGCATGGATTACAAAGGTTATTGGCGTAACGCTGATGGCATTTACGCTTGCGTTTGAGCTAATCGTACTCGCCATTTTTCAACGCTTGCTTTGAGTTCTTTCATATCAAAGGTTGTTAAGTGGCGCGATTTCAATAAATGTTCACCATTTACCCAAACGTCCGTGACTTGTTGCCGACTTGTCGCATAAATAATTTGCGAAATCGGGCAATAAAGCGGTTGTGTTTCTAATTCGCTCAAATCAATCGCAATCACGTCAGCAGATTTTCCAATTTCAAGAGAACCTGTTTTATCAGCTAAACCTAAGGCTTTTGCGCCGTTAATCGTTGCCATGCGTAACGCGGTCATTGCAGGAATGGCACTGGCATCGTTTGCAACGGCTTTACCAATTAACGCCGCTGTTCGCATTTCACCAATCATATCTAAATCATTATTACTCGCCGCGCCATCTGTGCCTAACGCAACATTTACACCTGCATCTAAACATTTCGCAACAGGACAAAAACCGCTCGCTAATTTCAAATTCGATTCAGGGCAATGCACAATGCTTGCGCCAACGTCTGAGAGTAATTGAATTTCATCGTCATTTAATTGCGTCGCATGAACCGCAATTAACGAATCATTGATTAACCCTAAATGTTTCAAACGTTCAATTGGGCGTTGACCATTTTGAGTAACCGCCGATTCCACTTCAAACGCCGTTTCATGCAAATGAATATGCACAGGTAAATTTAAATCGGTCGCTAAGTCATTGATATGTTTAAGCGGCTCATCTGAAACGGTGTAAGGCGCGTGTGGCGCGAAAGGCGTTGAAATCAAATCATGATTTTTTAATTCATGATGCAGCGATAAACCTTTGTCGATATATTCATTGCTGTTTTCAGCTAAACTGCTCGGAAAATCCAACACAATCAAACCTAAACTAGCGCGAATCCCGTGTTTAATGGCTTGTTGCGCGGCAATTTCAGGATAAAAATACATATCGTTAAAACACGTCGTTCCACTGCGTAACATTTCGGCAATGGCTAAATCTGTGCCGTCACGCACAAATTCTTCGCTAATCCATTTTTTTTCTAACACCCAAATGTGATTTTCTAGCCATTCCATTAACGGCAAATCGTCTGCAATACCACGCATTAACGTCATTGCGGCGTGTGTGTGCGCGTTCACAAAACCTGCTGTAAGCGCGTGCGTTTTTAATTCGATGGTGTTATCGCTTTGATAACTTAAAATTGCCAATTCGGTTGGCAATAAACCGATGATTTTGCCTTCGTGAATTGCCAAACTGTGATATTCATAAACCGTGTTTGTCGGTTCAATTGGTATAATCCAACGGGCGTGAATTAAAGTGTCGATGATTTGCATAAATTTTTTCAGTAAATGATTGTTGTGAGTTTTCAGTCTAGCAAATTTTTAATTTTTACAGGAGTTCAGTTCATTGATTAGCGTAATAAACAAAATGATTATGCGCGATTTGGTAAAAACGTTATCAGCGGTTTTATCTGTTTTAGTCGTGATTATCGTCAGCCGTAAATTTATTCGCGTGCTTGACCAAGTGATTGAAGGACAAATTGCCAGCGATACGTTATTGGTTATTTTAGGATTAAAAATGCTGATTGCGTTTATTACCTTTTTACCTGCGGCGACATTTATGACGGTGTTAATGGTTTTGGGGCGAATGTACCGTGACCAAGAAATGGCGGCGATTTCTTCAGCAGGTGGTGGCATTTTCACGATTTATCGCGCGATTTTTTTAGTGTTATTGCCGTTAAGCATTAGCGCGACTTTTTTATCGTTAAATATCTCGCCGTGGGCAGAAAGACAAATTGAAGCACGAACTCACCATGACCAAGAATCGGCAGATTTACGCGGTCTAGTCGCGGGAAAATTCAGTGAATATAGTCATGGCGACATTGTGTTTTATGTTGAAACCATCGACGCGCAAAAACAATTACACCACGTTTTTGTTCAACATCGACAAGCCGATTCGGTTGCGATTATTAACGCAGAATCAGGAACATTAAAATCGTTAGAAGATGGGCAATATATGATTTTAAAAAATGGCGAGCGCGTTCAAGGCAAAGCAGGGGAATTGAATTACGCGATTGAACGCTTCGACGAATATGCCGTGCGAATTGACACCAAAGTTTCAGCTTTAGTGATTGGAAAACAAGCCGCCCCGTTTTTTGAATTATGGCAATCTGAAAAAAGCATTGATATTGCTGAAATGCAACGCCGCTTTGCCGTGCCGTTGGGAATTTTATTGCTTGGTTTTATCGCTGTGCCACTTGCGGAATTGTCACCACGCGGCGGCATTTACGGCAATATGTTAGTGGGTTTTGCGATTTATTTTAGTTATGGCAATTTGTTAAGCGTGTCACAAAATTGGGTTTTGAAAGCGAAAATTTCGCCATTTTTAGGATTGGTTAGCGTGAATATGCTTTTGTTAATCATTGGTAGTATTTTGTTAGCCCGATTTTATGGTTGGAAATGGTTAAATTCACAATTTAAGGAACTGAAAAAATGAACGTTTTAACAAAATATATAGTCAAATAAATT
>CAIVBX010000325.1 GCA_903904275.1 uncultured Pseudomonadota bacterium | reverse complement strand
GGCGATTTAGAAGATTTAGAACTGCTCGCCAAAGAACACAAAGCGCAATTGTTAATCGGTAATTCACACGCCGTTTCTAGCGCAGAACGTTTGGGTATTCCGATTTTACGCGCAGGTTTTCCGCTTTATGACCTTATCGGCTGTTATCAAAAAACGTGGGTGGGTTATCGCGGTTCGCGTCAGGCGTTATTTGATTTGGCGAATTTAGTGATTAACTTCGCGCATGAAGAAATCGAAGTGTATCACTCGATTTATTCGCAAAAGTTCGATGCCGCTCAACATCACGCTTGCTCGCCATCATGTCATTAGCTCGCCACATTTACGTTGTCAAAAACAACGAGGAGAAAATCCAAATGGATACCGCTATCAAAGTCGCGTTTGCCACAAGCGATATGTTGCACGTTGACCAGCATTTTGGTTCAGCCCAATCGTTTGCCATTTACGCCGTGAATCCTGAGCAAGCTGAATTACTCGAAGCCGCGCAATTTGGCAATTTAGCGCAAGACGGCAACGAAGATAAATTAGCCGTGAAAATTCAATTACTCGACGGTTGCGCGGCGGTGTATTGCCAAGCGATTGGCGCATCGGCAATTAAACAAATCATCGCGCACGGCATTCAACCTGTAAAAGTTCACGAAGGCAGTCGCATTAAAAATTTAGTCGCCGATTTGCAAGCTGAAATGAAATCAGGCGCAACCAGTTGGCTCGCCAAAGCAATCAATCAAAATAAAACGCCCGACCCAAAACGCTTCGACGCAATGGCGGACGAAGATTGGCAAGAATAAAGCACCTCCCCCAGCCCTATCGGGCTGCCCCCTCCAAAGGGGGCAAAAGATTAAAAAGCAACGGTTTTTGCTTTTAATTGTTTTCCCCCTTTGGAGGGGGAGCGGCGATAGCCGCAGGGGGAGGTGCTTTAAAGAAAATAATTTTAAAAACCCCAGAGGATTTACCCATGAGCGAATTAGTTGTTCAAGAAAATGACCCGTTTTTAACGTCAGATGTTGTTGTTGAAATGTTAAAACAACTCCGTGCTATAGACACTTACGACACTTACGACGGTTTAACCGAAGCGCAAATCATCGACCCGTTAATTTTGACCAAAGAACGCCGCCGCGAAATTCCAATTGTTGGCGACCCAGACGAACTCACATTAGCTCGCGTCAAAACTTACTACAACACCATTGCAAATTTGGTTGAGAAAAAAACCAAACTCATGGCAGTTCCCGTTATTAACATCACGCACGAAGGTTTTGGACGGGCGTTTGTTATCACGGGCAAACTGATTGTGGTCGATAAAATTTTGCGTGATGTGCATCGTTTTGGTTTTCCAAGCCTTGAAGAAATGTGTGTGAAAACCGAAGAAGTCGTCGATAAAGCCGCCGCCTTAATTGAACAATACCGTGAAGTCGCAGAAGCCTAGAATTTGAAGGAATTGCAAAAATGACTGAAGAAGAACTCAAAAAATTAGAAAAAGACGTGAAAAAAAATAAACGTCTCGCCAGTGAAAAAGCAATGGAATTACACGATTTAATCGAAGATCGTTTGCCTGACGCTTACGGCGAATTGATGGGCAT
>CAIVBX010000324.1 GCA_903904275.1 uncultured Pseudomonadota bacterium | reverse complement strand
TGAGAATGTAATAAAGTTCGACGAACTTCTTCGGTTTCCCAAAGTAATTCTTGGATTTTTCGCACAATGCCATCGATTAACGCTTGCAACGCTTGGGCGAGTTGGTCAGTTAATTCGGTTTCAAATTTCTTTTGAATTTCGCGGAATAATTCTTCGCGGATTTTGTAATTTCCTTCACGTGGGTCTGGCATTGAAAGCGTCCCGCCTGCGGTGTAAATGCGTTTTAATTCTTCGGGTTGCGCGGTGATTAAATTGGAAAGTAAGGCTTCAATTTTTTGGTCATACGCCGAACGCAAAGCCGCTAATTCTTCATGTTCTGCGCCTAACGCATCGGCTTCGATACGCCCTTGAATGCTTTGTGAATACCACATATCAAAATCTTTTTTGATACGTTGCCATTCGCGTCCCCACCATTGATTAAATTCTTTGCCAAGCAAATCATCTTCTTGACGGTCATTTTCGGCAACTGTGCCGTAAATCGGTTCGAGTTTGCCTAAAATTTCGGTTGCTAACTGGCGCGTTGCATTGACTAGCGAATCACACCGTTTTTGTAAAACGCCTGTGCGTTCGTTGTCGATGTAAAAATTCACCGCATCTTTTAACGCTGTCATGCCGTCTGGAATGCCTAATTTTTTAAGCTTGTTTTTATCGTCAGCACTTTTTGAACGGCGTAATGTGTCATCGCTTGGAATACCAAATTCCACCAAATGCGACCGCGCACAAACAGGCAATAATCGGCGTTCTGGCACATTTGCCCAAAAGGTTTTGTGTTTAGCTAATGTATCACGAAAATCAATTTGGTCATCCATCGCGTCGGCTTGCGTCAACACGACAAATACTTTATCCGACACGCGCAAACTGGGGTCTTCCGCATCCGCAACGAGCAACATTTCCTTTTCAGGCCCTGTAATTGACGGTTGTTTCATTTCTTTGGCGTAAATAATTGCGTCGCAATTTCGCAAACGGTCAACCGCTTGTTCTGCGTGCATCAAAATGCCCGAATTAAAACCTGGTACATCATGAAAAATAATGTCACGGTCACTACGCAAACGCACCGTTTTTAATTGAATCCGTTTAATCGAAAGAGCTTGAGCGCGATTTTTGAAAATCGCTGATTGCAACAAATCACTAATTTCACCGATGTCTAAAAATGGTTGTTTAAAACTACCTTTTTTCGTGAATTCATAGATTTGATTCAGATTTTTTTCGGTATCATTTAAATCTTCTTGGATTTCTTTTTTTTCTTTGTCGCTGAGTAACGCGGTTGTTAAGGCTTGTTGACGTTGTTCTTGTAATTTTGCAATTTCATCGCGCGTGTAATACTCGATTGCCACTAATTGGTCTTGTTCGGTTTGCGCTGACCAAATTTCCGTGCTGGTAAAAGTGCAACGTTCACGCGCCGACGGCAAAATTTCTTGACCGAGCCACGCATTTAACAACGCGCTTTTTCCTGCTTTTTCCAAACCAATCACCGCCACTTCAAAACGATTTGCGCGTAAGCGTTCAAGTTGACGATTTAAACGTGCGTGTTCATGTTCAATTTTTTGCACCATTTCAGGCGAAATATCGATGCCTGTTTTGTTACTCAATGAAATCAATTTGTCTGATAAAACCGAGGTTTTTTCTAAGCGGGTAAGTTGTTTTGCACAAGTTTCTAGCCAAGTTGCCATAGCGTTTCCAATGAAGAAAAATTTTTAAAAACATAAAAAACGTTCAATTTTGTTTTTACCTTGAACCTTTTGTATTTTTCGGCGTTAATAATAAAAATAAAGCGGAATTCTATCCTATTTCGTTCAAATCTTTCTTTTCACATTAAAACAAACTTTTCATGAATACTTTTACCTTCTTATTTTTAAGCGTTTTCGCTGTTGTAACCGCAACGCAATTTTGGCTCGCAAAACGCCAAGCGGCTTATGTTTTAGCGCATCGTGATAATGTGCCAGACGCATTTAAACAAACCGTTTCACTTTCTGCACATCAAAAAGCGGCAGATTACACACAAGCCAAATCACAATTAGGCGACATCGAACGCATTTACGGTGTCATT
>CAIVBX010000323.1 GCA_903904275.1 uncultured Pseudomonadota bacterium | reverse complement strand
CCAGTTATCACGTTCAAACTTTTTAAACGTGCGATACATTTTGAAAAACAAATCTTTGGTAGCTTCAAAATCATTTTCAGGAAAATCATCAAAACCGTGTGGCAAACGAAATTCCACCTCGCCATTTTCATTTCGCCGAATGCCGACAAATGAATTCGTGCTTTCAGAATCGCAACGTTTGGTGAGTTTTAAGGTTTTAAAATTAAACATAACCGTTAATTTTGTCGATAAACTCACGCACTAATACCGCAAAATCCCCAAACGTAATCAACTCGTTTTCAGTATTTTCATCAAACAACAATTTAACCAATGGCTTTTTATCACGGTTAAAAACGCTGTCCCACAAGAAAAACATTAACTTGTTTTGCACGCTTGATCTTAGAATTTGCTCATCGGTGATAAAAAAATGCCCGATTTGTTTATCTTCAATGCCGCGAATGGATTTGTGATTGCTTTTGATAAACGCATTTAATTTGCCGACAAACGCCTTCCATTCATCACGATTTTCAAATGCCACGCCTTCGGCTGAAATCGTATTTGAATCTACATCGATAAATTCCCATTCCCAACGGCGTTTAAACGCGCTGTCCATGTAATAAATCGAACTGTCCGACGTGTTCATGCTGGCGAGAATCGATAAATTGGGCGGAATTTTGATGGTTCGATTTTCAAAATGACACAACAATTTTTTCTGCAACACATCTATTTTGATTTCTTCTTCACCAAACATATATGTGACTGCTTTTTCTTTTACTTTTGCGTGTCCTTTTAAATCGCATAATTCAATTAAACGATTAAAAATAATTTCATTCACGCTCACTTCGTAACTCGACCAGCCGTCAGGTTCACGGTCAAGCAACTGAAAAATCGTGCCGAAAATCGCCGCCGAATTTCCCCGATTGATTTCGTCAATCACAAGTGCGACTTTTTCGATTTTGCCGTCGTTATCTTGTGCGGCGATGATGTTTTTGTAGGCTTGCGAAAGAGCTTTTAAAAAATGTCCTTCGTAGAATTTATATTGCACATTGCCGCCAACCGTTATCGGCATCAATTTTCCGACAAAATCGCCGTAAGTGTATTCAGGATGAAACACCGTTTTGATAACGTTGGCAGAATTCGTAATTTTCAAATCATTTGAAATAATTTGTTTGTCAATTTTATAGCTTTTGCCCGTACCTGGACTGCCGAAGAGGATTTTTTGTTGGTAGGTTTTCATGTGGTTTTTTGATTGGGTAAGTTGTTCTAAGCCAATAATTCTTAAATTCGGCATTTGTGAAACGCTTTCTGGAATTGTTTTTGTTAAAGGATTATTTCCTAAATGTAGTTCACTTAATTTAGGCAAATGACTAATCATTTCTGGGATTTCATTAAAACGATTATTTTCTAATCCTAAATGGGTTAAATTTTTCAATTTCTCAATAAAATTAGGAACAACAGTTAATAAATTATTGCCTAAAGCAAATTGTTCCAGAAAAATCAGATTACTCATAGATTCGGGTAATGCTGTTAATTTATTTTTATCTAAAGAAAGTTCTAACAGATTAGTTAAGTTGGCAATGGATTCGGGAACTGTCGTTAGTTCATTATCAATCAAACATAAGTTTTTTAAATTAGTAAGATTGCCAATAGATTCTGGAAGTTTAGTTAGTTTATTACCGCTCAATCCTAACATCGTCAAATTGGTCAGATTACTAATAAAATCAGGAATATCTGTTAATAAATTGTCTTGGAATCCTAATAATTTTAAATTGGTCAGATTACAAATGAATTCGGGAATTTCAGTTAATTGATTTTTATTTAAATACAAAAAATGTACGTTGCTAAGATTACCAACAGATTCTGGAATTTTTGTAAGTTTATTATTTTCTAAATCTAATTTTCTAAGCGACCAAAGAATTTTTTTATTTTGGGGTAATTGCTCTTTTGAAATTTTATTTTCATTAGCCCATGCAAAAATCTCATCCATCCATGCTGTATTTTTTGGTAACGGTAATAAATGAGTTTGAATTTGCTGTTTTTGTCGTAATTGCAAAAGCGGTAAATTTGATTTTTGTGCCATTTTTTCTCCTTTTTTTATTTGTTTATCCAAGCCTTTAATTTCCAAATTCGGCAAATGCCGCAACGAATCAGGCAATGACGTTATCGAATTTCCCGACACGTCCAATTTTTCCAACGCCGTGAAATTATCAATCCATTCTGGAATTTCTGTCAGTGCGTTGTAGGCTAAATCTAATTCTGTCAAATGCGTTAAATTTCCAAGCGATTCAGGCAACTGCGTTAATTTGCAAAAACTCAAATTCAACGCCGTTTGTGACAAAAGCGTTTCTTCATCGCGCGGCAATTTTTCTGCGCTGATGTGGTTTTCATCTGTCCATTTGAAAAATTCAGTTGTCCAATTTTGTGAATTTGCCATTTTTTCATTTTCCTAGCAAATTACGCAAAGAACATTTTTTTCGCTAAATGCGAACCAGCTTGTGTTAAGGGATGCACAACAAAATTTGCGCCTAATAATTCCAGCGTTTCGCGTTCTTCTTCGTAATAACAAAACGTGCCGATGAATTTTTTATAACCGCGTTGCCTTAATCGTTTGACTGTCGCGCAACGCACTTCAAAATCGGGCATGGTTAAAATAATGCCTTTGATTCCGTGTAATCGCAGACCATTCAACAATTCTATATCTTCCGCATCACCATAAACCACACGTCTGCCTTCTGCTAATTGTTCAGACAAAATGGTGGGGTCAGCGTCAAAGCCAACAACGTGTTGTTTTTTATCTTGTAACGCAGAATAAGCGGATATTCCCGTGCGTCCCATGCCAAAAATAAGCCATTCTTCGCAGCCAATACTTTCAGGCAATTTGTCAGGATGTTCACTTCGACGTTCAAAACGAATTAAAAACGGTTCAAAAACGGAAAATATGCGATGTGAAAAACGGTTTAACGGCGCGGCAATCGCAAGCGAACCTGCTACGGCTAAACTAATGGTGGCTTGCCATTTCGATGAAAGTAAATCCGCTTTTACAACAGCTTCTGTTGTAATCAATGCAAATTCGCTGTATGTCATCAACGCAATAGATGAAATAAAGGCCGTTCTCGCGCGTAGCCCTGAAAAAACAAATAAAAAAAAGAACAATCCGCCTTGCAATGGCAACGCTAAAAGTAAAACAAGTGCTTCTTTTGTGCGTTCAAGATTGGGTAATTCACTTAAACCGATTTGCAAGAAAAAGGCGACCAATAAAATTTCTTTTAAGCCCCATAATTTTTTAGCAATATCATCAGTTTTACTGTGTGATGCTAAAGCCACCCCCATTAACAACGCGCCAATGGTAGCCGAAACTTGAACATATTCAGCTAATTCTGCGCCTGCTAATGCAAAAAAAACACCAAGCAATAAGCGTAAATCGTCGCTATGTGTAGCAGATAACAAACGGTGTGCTAAAGGACGAATTAACGGCAATGCTAACAAACAAAATGCCCACGGACTGGGTGTTTTACCATTTGCAGCGGCTAATAATCCAATCGCAATAATGTCTTGTAAAATCAAAATACTTAACACATCGCGTCCGTGAAAGGTTGATAATTCACCGTTGTCTTCGAGAACTTTAATCGCCAAAACGGTACTCGAAAACGCCAAACTCGCACCGAGAATAATTCCACCTGTCAGATGTCCACCTTGCCAAACAAATAAAAAAACCGAAACGAGCGTGACGATAATTAAATGCAAACTACCAACGCTGACGACCTCCGTTTTTATCAATGAACGGGGTTTAATTTTTAAACCCACTGTGAACAACAACAAATGAATGCCGACATCCGCAAAATTCGCTAATGCTGGAATAGAATGAACGCCTAGAAAATTTAAAATATATCCCGCAATTAAATAGCCAACTAATGGCGGCAAAAATAAGCGATTAGCGAGCAAGCCAATAAAATATGCACTGCCTAAAAAAATCACTTCATCCATTTTTCAAATACCTGTGAAAAGATTTTTGAGTTCGGTTTTTAATGTGTCGAAATTTGGATGGTTAAACTGATAAGGAGAAAGTGGATGTGCTATTGATGATTTATAAATTCTCTCATGTGTAGATTTATCACCATCTTTTGGGTTAAAACTAATACATTTTAAAAAGCAATCAATACAATCTTTTTTATCTTTTGGAAGAGTAGATAAAAGGAACAATTCTAAATAGCCTGTTTTAGTATTCGGGTCACACATGACGTAAATACTGCTGACTGCTTCAATTTTGAGTTTTTGAATAATAGCTGTTAATTCTCTTTTTGTATTTTCAAGACCACCATATTTTGCGTTGTCTTCTGCGTTATCCGCATCAACTACAAATAAAACTTTCGCAATTTCTTCAGCATCAATTTGTTTTTTCAATGCGCTATATGTTGAATTGCCTAAATTGAAGAAATTAGATTTGACACCTAAAGGGTAAAATTCCACTAGCTTTTCGTCTAAGCCAAGATCCTTAAGTAACTTCAGAAAAAATTTTTTATCGTCTTTTCCTTCACAAACAATCGCAACTTTTACTTTTACCATCCTCGCACCTCACGTTCTTGTTCAATGCTATCCAAAAGCATTTCATAATCACGAGTAATGGCTTTAATTTCCTGCTGTTTGTTTTTGACCAACGTGGTGCAACTAATATCCTGCTCATCTAATTTTTTAGCCACTCGCGCAAAGGATTCGAGCATTTCTTTGGAATGTGTAATAGCGAAAACTTGGCAATTTGTTTTTATTTTGATAACAGGATACCTCGGGGGATCGCTGGTGATGGATTATATGAT